>JAKITK010000066.1 GCA_021648125.1 Lysobacterales bacterium | reverse complement strand
TGGCTACCTTTTTCTTAGCTACCTTTTTCTTGGCTACCTTTTTCTTGGCTACCTTTTTCTTGGCTACCTTTTTCTTGGCTACCTTTTTCTTGGCTACCTTTTTCTTGGCTACCTTTTTCTTGGCTACTTTCTTTTTGCTACTAGTAGCGCCACCAGCAACATTCGTTTCAGCTTTGTTTTCTAAAAGTTCTTCTTCATGGTGCAACATATATTATCTCCCTAATTTCAATCAGTACCTATTAAGATGCCACAAAACACTATGCGATGTCGACTAGTTTAGCTCATTCATGTGTTTTATCCATTGCATAGCCGCTTTACTTGTCTTCTGATACCGACTTGCATTGCCAAAACTATCTCTCGCTGCCTTGTATTCATTAGTATTAAATTCAGCCATGCCTTTAAGCAACCAAGCATCACCGATTTCTCTTTCTTTGATGCCGCCCTTTTTAATCGCACTGTTCATCGCTATGCCGGCCTCGGCCCATTTCTCACTATCAGCAAGCAGATAACCGCGGCGCAGATCAATCTTACCATCATTCGCCAACTTACCGGCCTCACCAAAGGCAAGCAGTGCTTTATCACTCTCCTCAGCCTGATACCAGGTATCACCCAACTGGGTCAGCATTTTTTCTGTTTTTTCAATCAGACCATCGTCCATACCTTTCTGTAAAATTACTGCCGCCTTATAGGGAAGTTCAAGATATTGATTAAGACTTACCAATTGTAAAACATCTGATTTTTTATCCAGCAGACCATTGCTATAAGCTAGCGCTAGAACCGCCAACCCGCGTTTGTTCTGCTTCAGCTTGACATAAATTGAAGAAAGCTGCAGCCAACTTTGTTTGTTTTCAGGCCAGTGGGAAATCATAACTTCCAATGTTTCCGCCGCCTCAGGGAATTGTTTCAGCTCATAGTGCGAAGCAAGCTTAACTTCATACCAGCTCTTTTTAGGTTTATCTGATAAGTCGATTGCACTTTTAATAGCAGTTAAAACACTTCGATAATCTTCCTCTGCCACATAAATTGATGCTTTTAGTACATAAGCCAGTGGATTGATATCTTCCTCGGGTATTTCACAAAACCACATATCTAAGCGCGCTAACGCTTCGGGATAGCGCTTGTCGGCATAATACAATTGCGCGATTTGGTACATTAATGCATAGTGAGTCTGGTCCGGCAGGGCATTAAGTTCAACAGCAGTTTCAAAATTCTTCAAGGCTGCCGGGTAGCGTTCTCGCGACCACTCAACCTGCGCCAAGAGCTGATGAGCAATCGCCTTTACATAATCATTGTTTTTGGTGCGCTTGAGTAGTTCATTCAACGAGACTGCCGCTTCAGCGTACTGTTCATCACCAATAACGGCGTAAATTTTCTCCATCCGTTTATATTCAATTTCACTGTAGCTGCCGGCCTGTACATCTCGTTCAAGGTGGCAAGACTCTGCGGCAAAACCCGACAAACTGGACAACAGTAAAGCCCCCAAAAGAAAGGCTTTGAGACTGCGACTGGGCTTTTTGATGAGGCGCGAGGATAGCTGCATAAACAATTGCTTAGGTAGTTGAATAGATAGTTGCATCGGCAACTGTTTCGGTACGTCTTGCTGCTTAATCATAATTACTTGTTTCATATCAACCGTGGTACTCATTAGCTGCCGGGCAAATTAAATTCGATGGTTTGTGTAGCCTGGCGCTCAACAGCCTGACCGTCAACTACTCGAGGTTTGAATTTCCATTTCAAAATTGCACGAATTGCTTCACGGTTAAATATTCGCGGTGGCTTGGCGGCTATTACCTTGGGCTTTGTTACTGTACCTAGCGGGGTAATGGTAAACTCGATTGTCACCCAGCCTTCTGTACCTTTTAAATTGGCATCCCGTGGATATTGCGGCTGAATACGCACCAACGGAATAATATCGCCTTCTGCAGTACGGTCAACCGCGGCAAAATTACCCAAAAACAAACCACTGCCGCCCACCAAGGGTACATCAAGCTTGGGTATGTTTAAATTCAATGTGGTAGGCTCAACATTAGCCTGCTGCACCTGCATTTTTGGTGGTGGTGGTGGTTCTTTAGGTGGCGGTGGCGGTTTTGGTTTAATCCGCTGCTTAGAGGCTGCATCCTCAGGTATATCCACCGGTCCAAAATGTATCCCGGCTAAATTCTCGCTAACAATGTCTCGATCGACATTCGAAAAAACCAGGGTTACCATCAAATAGAACAGGCTGAAAGTTACTGCAACAGCCAGCAAACCGGAGACCAGCATTCTCGGTGTCTTCATGATCAGCTCCCCGGTAACTCAGCGGAAATCGCGATATCGTTAATTCCAGCCAATTTCACCTGATCCATCACTTTAGTAATCCTTCCAACTCTGGCGCCCTTGTCGGCAATAATTACCACACTGCCTTTGGGGTTCTCAGAATGCGCTCGTTCTACTGCAGTGCGCACATCGCTGAGCTTCATCTGGCGTTTGGCAATCCAGATGTCATCATTGCTGCGAATACCAATTAAGATCGTGCCGTTCTTCTTCGCCGTGCTGGTTACCGCCTCGGGTTTGTTGATCACAGCACCCGTTTCTTTGGTAAATGAAGTGGTTACAATGAAAAAGATAAGCATAATAAACACTATATCAAGCATCGGAGTGATGTTGATTTCAATTTCCTCTTCATGGGCATGTCGTCTTCGTGCCATGCATTAACCTCTCATATCTAAGCTATAAACTACCGCAGACCTAATGGGCTTGCAACATGTCTTCAAGTTGTTGGGATTCAGAAACAGCCTTACGCTCGAGGAATGTACCAAAATACACTCCCGATAACGCAGCAACCATGCCTGCCATTGTTGGGATAGTGGCCTTGGAAACGCCATCCGCCATAGCCCTAGCATTGCTCGAGCCGCTATAGTTCATAACATCAAAAACCCCGACCATACCAGTTACCGTTCCCAGTAGCCCCAATAAAGGGCAAATAGCGATCAACGCATTAATCATGCCGACATTCTGTTTCAACTTGAGACTGGCATCGGAAATCATCTGATCACGAATACCCTTGGCAAACCATGATGTTGTATCTGCACGCTGATCCCAGATTGATACAACCTGTTTGCGCTCGGAGGGATAGATCTTATAAAAATACCAGATCCTCTCAATAATCAGCGTCCACATCAATAACACAACCAGTGCTATAGCCCAGAGTACATCGCCCCCGAGCTCTATAAACTCACGAATTGAGTTGAGTATATTATGCAGTACCAGCATCGCGCTTCTCTGCCAGTCTAGCGATAATTCCAGCTGCCTGTTCTTCGAGAACCTGAATAATGGTTTTTGCTCTGCTGTGCAGATAACTGTGCAACAGCGTCAGCGGAATCGCTACCACCAGACCAAGAACCGTTGTTACCAGTGCGGTTGAAATGCCGCCAGCCATCATTTGAGGATCACCAGTGCCAAATAAGGTAATCATCTGGAAGGTAGCAATCATGCCAACTACCGTACCCAAAAGCCCCAGCAGTGGAGCTACCACATAGAGAACTTTGATAAAGGAAAGGGTTGACTCAACCGGCGCGGTTTCACGCAAAATTGCTTCATCCAGTTTTAACTCAAGGGTTTCAATTTCGGCATCAGGGTTATCAGTATAGACTGCCATAACACGACCTAATGGGTTGCCCTGATTAGCTGTATCGCTCTTCCGCTGTTTGCGAATTTTGGTTGAAATAGCTGCCAGAGAAAGGAACTTCCACAGCGCCAGCAACAAGCCGAAAACGCCGACTGCAACGATTACCCAACCAACAGGCCCACCGTCTTCTTTGACCCGCTCCCAAGGAGTTTTCGACTTAACCACCAGGGTTAGAATAGCGCCTCGAGTAAAATCAACCGGCATCTTAGTTGTGCCACTGCTAGAGTTTTCAAGATCTTTAGCCATTGACTGGTATCTTCCGGCTGGCTGACGACCCAATTGCACTAGAGTACCGCCACCTACAGCCGTATCCCATACCAGAAAACTGCCGTCTGCGATTGCATTAAATACCCCGATTCTTACAACCTCAGTATTCTCGTGTCTTTCGCCGTTGGCATCGATAACTGCGGCGGTGAATTTAGCGACCTTACCAGCTTCGGATATTTCATGAACCATTGAAGCCCATAACTTTCGCAATTCAGCAGTAGTTGGAAGCTCTTTAGCCTGCGCCAGCTCGGCGAGAAATTCACCACGGCCTGGAAATTGAGCACTGACCATAGAGTCATTAACAACAGAAAGCACATCACCCGAAATTTGCCGGACTACACCGAATAACTCACCCAGGTTACCCATTCTATCTGTCAGGGTTTCCATCATCTCAGCGAGTTCTTTTTCGTTTGCACCATATTCAGCTGTCAGTACTTCGGCCCTGAGCTCCGTAGCAGCCAGTTCTGACTTAGCTTGGGCTAACAATTGTGACTGACGATTCCGCGAGGCCACAAATTCGGCCTCGCGTTTTTTGTTAATTTTGCCCTCATTCGCCACTGCTTCTTGCACTTGACGATAAAGATCAGATAAGGACTGGGCATTTGCGCTGCTACCGAAAATCAGGAGTGCGGTAAAAATTAATATCAATTTTTTCATCGTGCGCTCTCCGGTGCACTAACCGGCAGGGGAACCAGATCAGGTGCCTTTTCATTTTTGGCAATCGACAGCCCTTCTTTAATTTCAAGGCGGTAATCATCACCCAGATCTTCAAAAGCCCGAGTTTCGATATTGTATCTACCAGTACGCTTTAAATCAGAGGATTGATATAACAACATTGTCCTGCCAACTCGCAGAAAATCAACCACGGTTCCGTCTTCCAGCTGACCCCGATAAGCCTCAGTAGTACGGCCATACTCCAATTCAGCAATATAGTTTTCCATTACCCGGCGATATTTTTCAGATGTGGTTACATCTGCCCGATCGAGCATCGCTTTAAGCTTAACTACCCGGTCGCGGCGTTGTTCAAGATGGAAAGGGATATCGCTTTCTACAATCTTGTCGAACATATCTACCATGTCAATCATCAATGGGGTAACCCCGCGATTGGTGGCCTCAAGGCCTGCCAGTTGATGGGTGATTGATTGTTTTTCGTTACGCTGATCGGTTACCACTTTTTCCAGTTGCTTGTTGTAAACCTTTAAGCCATTGGTTTCATTTACGACCTTACGAAAATCAGTCAGCAAGTTCTGAGTCTGAGTTGCAAGGTTGCTGATTTTTTGCTGAGACCTTTTAGCATCCGTATTTATCTTAGTTTGCGTCTGGATCGAAGAATTCAGAGACTGGGCCTGTACTGAAGAAACTGCGAATAGAGCGCAGCCCAAAACAACCCCCAGATTGATAATGTTTTGCTTGGTAATTTGCTTGATAGTTTGCATTGGCATAGCCGGTTTCCAGTCCTGTTGAAGCAGAAAAAAACAAGGTGAATATTCATTTTTCATCCAAGAAAACGGTATCGACCCGTTGACTCAATCACTCAGGATAACTAAGCGCTTGATAAATTTCCAGTGTTAGCGTAAAAAATATAGAATATAGCAACTCAAATATTCGTCAGGATAGGCCAAAAATGGATAAGAAAGGCAAGTCAAAACACAGTGAAAAAGATTCAAATTCAACTACCAAGCCAGCGGTATACTGCCACCTGTTCAGGCGCTTAATGATTATTCTATACGACAGCTTCGCTGTGCTGTCGATAAGCTTTCTGCTAACTGCGCTATGGGTTACCGGCAATTCAGGTGAAGCAATAACACCTGAGAAGATGGTTTATCCGCTGTACCTTGCTTCATTATTTTTAGCCGCCTGGGTTTATTTTGCGGTTAGTTGGCGCAAGGGCGGGGCGACGCTTGGCATGAGGGCTTGGAAAGTCAAATTGATTACTGAGGATGGCGACAGGATAAGCTGGGGGGCCAGTATGTTGCGTTTTTGTGCCGCTTGGCTAGGGCTGATCGTATTTGCCAGCGGTTTTATTTTATCGCTACTACGGAAAGATCGTGCCTGCTGGCACGACTTGGTGAGTCACAGTTGGTTGGTGAGGTTATAAATTTATTACACTCAGACTGCCTTTCGCAGACGATAAAACCCGAACGAAGAAAGCGCCACAATAGGCAACGCAGCAACCAGCCAGATAGGAAAGCCGAATGCCTCGGCAAAATTCTGTACCCAACGAGCCATTATCAGATAAACCGACCCGGCCACAATCCCGGCGAAAATATTAACGCCAATACTCTGCTGCCTATTCATCACAAATACAAAGGGTAGGCCTAACAGTAATAACGCATAAATTGTGAATGGAAAGTAGATTTTTTCCCAATATGCAGCGACATATTCACGCGCGTCCTGGCCGTTTTCTTGCAGGTACTCAGCATAATCATGCAGTGAGCGCATTGACATATAGTTGGGTCGGTTGACCGCCGAACTTAACAAACCGACCTCAACCCGGGTTCCCCAAGCCCGCTGTGGCTCGCGTTGCTCGCGGATGCGTGATTCGCCGATCACCGTCTCAGAAACATCTAACAGAGTCCACTCAGGCGAGCCATCTGATGCATTGGTGGTGGGTAACGCTTCTTTGGCATTGGTTATGGATTGCAATTTAAAATTGTCATCCAGGTTATAGATTTGAAGATTAGAAAAACGGGTGGTTTCACCCGGCGTTATAACCGGTGCGCGGATGTTGATAATTTGTCCACCATCCCTGATCCATAACCCACCCGCACCACCCAAATGGATACGCCCGGTTTTATGTGCGAGACGAAAAGTCCGGGCTGACTGCTGTAAATCCGGAGCCAGGTATTCACCCACCATCATAATCGGTATCAGCAATGCACTTGCGCCCATAAGGACAGAAACTGTCAGCCTCTGACGCGATACCCCGGAAGAGCGTAGTGCCACCAATTCCTGTGAATTACCCAAATTACCCACACTAACAAGCGTACCGATTAAAGTCGCGAAGGGAAATACTTTGTAGGCAAGAGATGGAGCTTGCAAGAGCACAAACCAGGCGGCCTGCCCGATGGCATAACTGCCCTTGTCGCCCTGCAGCTCCGATATCAGCGAGACCACCAGAATAAAACCTAATAACAGAACCCAGATTGAGAGTATCCCGCGGATAACGGTAACCGCCACATAGCGATCGATAATTTTCATAGTTCAGCGGCTCCCTTATCTACGCCGTCGCTGTAGCCATATCCAGATGGCTGCCAACAGAAAAAATAACGCGTGTACCCACCATAGCCCCAGCAATAGGGGTACTTTACCAACCACCAGCCAACCGCGAGCCACGGTTAACAAGTTGATATACATTACATAAACCAACAAGCCAATGACAATTCTACCGCCACGGCTGTCTCGCGGTGCCACATGCGACAGGGGTATTGCCAAAATTGCCATCAACAAGGCCATCAACGCGGAAATTCCCCTCCAGTGCAATTCGGCCTTGTCGGCGTTTTTAGATGATGCCAGCAATGTTTTTGAATCCAAGCGCCTGGCGTTATTTTTTTTAGTTTTTTGTTCACTTTCGGGAATAATGAGCTGAGCTCGCTCAAAGCTGAGCTTCTGCAACTCTTTTGTTTTTAAGTCACGCTCAACAATTTCACCATTTTGCAACTCGATAAAGCGTTTGCCAGTTTCTTTTTCTACCCAGAAACGACCGCTTTTTGCGAACCATGACTGCTCCCGCACAGTTTTTCCTTCCTGTTTACCCATGCCACGGTTAAGCAAGAAAATATTGTTAAGTGAGTTGCCATCAGCACCCATGGACTCTATGTATATCACCAAATTACCCTTGCTTAAACTATGAAAAGTAGCCGGCCGTAAACCCCAAAGCACAGCATTTTTATAGGCCTTATCGATCGCTGCATCAGCGGCACGAGCCGCTCCCGACATCAACACAAACCCGTTTATCAGCAACAAGATAAATAGAGGAATTACTAAATATATCAACGGCTTAAGCAAGTCACGCCCACGAAATCCCGTAGCCCACATCACCGCCATTTCATTATCACGGTAGAGCCTGCCAAGCCCTGTCATTACCCCCAGAAACAACGACAAAGGCACAATTAATCCTAAGGCCTCGGGTAATTGATAGAACAATTGCTTGCCTAATAAGGCAGCCGGTAAAGAACCATCAGCCACATCGCCCAGCAGGTTGCCCAGCAACACGCCAAGCATTACCATCATCAATACAACGGTTATTGCCAGAAAAGCCAGCAACCATTCACGAAAAAGGTATTTTTGCAGTATTGTCAGCATGCTATCTGTACGGCGTAATTTTCTGTAAAATAATGAATTGCGTGAATTCTAACAGTCTGGTGAACAGATAACATTAATCCCCCGTGATTACCCGGCTGTAGTATGCACCCGGCTAATCTTTTGCAGAGAAGTAAAATATGAAAACTAGCATTACTACTACAACCATTCTTAGTGTCCAAACTCCCTGCCTTGTGCTCGGGATATTTTCCGACCAAAAATTCAGCGGCAGTACGGCCGCTGTAAATACCGCCTGTAACGGTGGTTTAGACAAAATGCGGGAAAGCGGGGATATTCAAACTGCAGCAGGAAAAACCACCTTGCTACACCATCTCGAAGGCATCTCCGCAGAGCGGGTATTACTGGTAGGCATGGGCAAGGCTGAAGAACTCAATGCTGCAAAATTCAGCAGCACTTGCCAGGCTGCGGGCAAACAGTTGCGTGATCTGGCATTTGATGCCGCTGCCAGCTGCCTGCACGAGTTCGAGATTAAATCCAAATCAGCCGACTGGTGTCTACGCCAGTCCGTTATAGCCATTGGCAATGCTAATTATTTCTATACTGCAACCAAAGCACCCAAAACGAACGGACCGAAACCTCTGAAACAACTTGAACTTGTCTGCACCGAGGAACAGACATCCGCAAACGCTGCCCTCCAGCAAGCCGATGCAATAGTATGCGGCTACAACCGCGCCCGTACTCTTGGTGACTTGCCACCCAATATCTGCAACCCGGTTTATTTGGCAGCACAGGCCGATGAAATTGCTGCAGCTTATGCTAACTGCAGTAGTGAAGCTTTGAATACTGCGCAAATGCAGGAACTAGGAATGATGGCCCTGCTGGGTGTTGCCCGCGGTAGCAGAAACCCACCACGACTGATTATTCTGCGCTATAACGGCGCCGGTAAAGATGACAAACCCATCGTTCTGGTAGGCAAGGGTATTACTTTTGATACCGGTGGTATTTCTATCAAGCCCGGTGAAAATATGGATCAAATGAAATACGACATGGGCGGTGCTGCTGGGGTTATTGGTACATTTGAAGCCTGTGCGCACATGCAACTGACTATCAACCTGATTGTTATTGTCGCCGCCGCTGAAAATATGCCGGATGGCGATGCTTACCGCCCGGGTGATGTAATAACCAGTATGTCAGGCCAAACCATTGAAGTCCTGAATACCGATGCGGAAGGTCGGATGGTACTTTGTGATGCATTGACCTATGCCGAACGCTTTAATCCCGCCGCACTGATTGATGTTGCCACCCTGACCGGTGCCTGCGTGGTTGCCCTTGGTCACCATGCCAGCGGGTTGATGAGTAAGAGCGATAGCCTAGTTACAGAACTGCTTGCCGCCGGCAATGAGATCATCGATCGTGCCTGGCGTTTGCCGCTTTGGGATGAATACCAGGCACAACTGGACACCCCTTTTGCTGATATGAAAAATATCGGCGGTATGCCGGCTGGAAGTATTACCGCTGGCTGTTTCCTTTCAAGATTCGCCAAAGATCAGAACTGGGCGCATCTTGATATCGCAGGCTCTGCC
This sequence comes from Lysobacterales bacterium, assembly GCA_021648125.1. Classification (GTDB taxonomy): domain Bacteria; phylum Pseudomonadota; class Gammaproteobacteria; order Xanthomonadales; family SZUA-36; genus SZUA-51. Next base: position 5,621 of record JAKITK010000066.1, on the reverse strand, counting down.
TGGAAATGGGGCACCCAGGAAGGCGCAACAGGGCGACCCGTTGGTCTGCTCAGTCAATATCTTATCGATCAGTCCGGCGAATAGTGTCAATAACCTCAGCGTGACGAATGGCGAAATGATAGTCCAGGCTGATTTTTATTTGCTCGACCGTCCCGGGCTTAAACTGGAAAGCGTTCTGTGCACGCTGGTGCGTAAGGCCTGGACGGTAGGTTTTAAAATCAGCATTCTAGTTAAGGATTCCGAACAGGCGAAAACCCTGGATGAATCACTCTGGCAGGACAGTGGATTTTTAGCCCATGAACTACAATCTGCTGATAATTTGTCGGATGCACCGATTAGCCTGACTGATACTGCAAAAAACCTGCAACCGTTGGTGATAAATCTCTCCAGCCAACCGCTACAAGCCTTTGATAAGTTGCAACGAGTGTTGGAAATCGTGCCTAATGAAAACAGCTTACGCCAGCAATCAAGAGATCACTATCGCAATTACCAGCAATTGGGCTGGCAATTAAAAATGCACAAAATTGGGTAAATTTAACCATGGATAAAAGTTATAACCCCGGCGGAATTGAACAACGCTGGTACAGCTATTGGGAAGAAAACGACTGGTTTAGCCCGCAGGGCGGCGAACAGTCCTACTGCATTATGCTGCCGCCACCTAATGTGACCGGTACCTTACACATGGGGCACGCGTTTCAAAATACCATCATGGATATCCTCAGCCGCTATCATCGTATGCAGGGCGACAACACCCTCTGGCAGCCGGGTATGGACCATGCAGGTATCGCCACTCAAATGGTGGTTGAGCGCCGTCTAGCAGCCGAAGGCAAGCATCGGCGCGACATGGGTCGTGATGCATTTGTTGATGAAGTTTGGAAGTGGAAAGACGAATCCGGTGGCAAAATCAGCAACCAGATGCGCCACCTCGGCGCCTCGGTTGACTGGGAAAACTCCCGCTTTACCATGGATGAGGGCTTATCCGATGCGGTCACTAAAGTATTTGTCAGCCTGCACGATGAAGGCCTGATTTATCGGGGCAAACGACTGGTCAATTGGGATCCTGTATTACACACCGCCCTTTCCGACCTTGAAGTACTCTCTGAAGAAGAAAACGGCAAGCTTTGGCATATTCGTTATCCCCGTCGGGACGGTAAAGGTTATGTAATTGTAGCTACAACCCGCCCAGAAACCATGCTTGGCGATGTAGCAGTTGCTGTCAGCCCCGGCGATGATCGTTACACCGACCTGCTCGGAACCGAGCTTGAGTTGCCACTGTGTGATCGCTACCTACCAGTAATCGAGGATGATTATGTCGACAGCGAGTTCGGCACCGGTTGTGTAAAAATCACCCCGGCACACGATTTCAATGACTACGAAATCGGTAAACGCCATGACTTACCAATTATTAATATCCTCAACGACGACGCTACTCTTAACGACAATGTACCGGCAGCCTATCGCGGACTCGACCGTTTTGCAGCGCGCAAACAGATTGTTATAGGTTTAGAAGCCGCCGGTTTGCTCGAAAAAATTGAAGACCATCGCCTGATGATTCCTCGCGGTGATCGCTCCGGTGAAATTGTCGAACCGTATCTCACCGACCAGTGGTATGTACAAATTGAACCGTTGGCCAAGCCAGCAATTGCAGCCGTTGAAAACGGAGAGGTTCGTTTTGTACCAGAAAACTGGTCAAAAACTTATTTTGAATGGATGAATAACATCCAGGACTGGTGTATTTCCCGGCAACTGTGGTGGGGTCACCGAATTCCCGCCTGGTATGACAACCAGGGTAATATTTATGTTGGCCTAGACGAAGCCGATGCCCGCAAGCGCCACCAATTGGCTGCAGATGTTGAGCTGAGACAGGATGAAGATGTTCTGGACACTTGGTTTTCTTCAGCCCTCTGGCCCTTCACAACCCTTGGCTGGCCTGAAAAAACCGAGCGTCTGGAGACTTTTTATCCAACTTCGGTACTGGTTACCGGCTTTGATATCATTTTCTTCTGGGTTGCCAGAATGATCATGATGGGAATTAAATTTACCGGCAAAGTGCCCTTTACCGAAGTGTACATGCACGGCTTAATTCGTGACAGTCAGGGCCAAAAAATGTCTAAATCCAAGGGCAATGTTCTCGACCCTCTGGATTTAATCCACGGCATTGATCTGGAGTCATTGGTTAGCAAGCGCACCGCCGGCCTGATGCAGCCACAAATGGCACCTATGATTGAGCGCGCCACCCGAAAAGAATTTCCCGATGGTATTTCAGCCTTTGGCACCGACGCGATGCGCTTTACTTTCGCATCGCTGGCAACCAATGGCCGTGATATTCGTTTCGAACTCGGTCGTATTGAGGGTTATCGAAACTTCTGCAATAAACTCTGGAATGCAAGTCGTTATGTATTGATGCAGATTGATGGCGAAACCACCAGCCAACCGCAAGCTTCCGAGCTTTCCGCTATCGACAACTGGATACTTTCGCGCTTTGAGCGCACCGTTGCTGAAGTCCGCGGTCACCTTGACAACTACCGCTTCGACCTTGCCAGCCAGGCCATTTACGAACTGGTCTGGGATGAGTTTTGTGACTGGTATCTGGAGCTTAGCAAGCCTCAGCTGAAGCACGGTGATGCGGCCGCCCAGAATGCCACTCGACATACCCTGTTAACCGTATTGGAAGGGATATTACGGCTGATACATCCGCTTATGCCCTATATCAGTGAAGAAATATGGCAACGGATAGCGCCTGAGTTGGGCATTAAGGGTGAGACCATTATGCTCCAGCCTTATCCGCAACCTGGCACCATTAATAATGAGGCCGAGGCGGATATTGCTTGGCTGAAATTAATGATCCAAGGTGTGCGGCGCATCCGTAGTGAGCTCAATTTACCACCGGGCAAACCCTTGCCACTATTGCTGTCCGGTGCTCAGGATGAAGACAAGGCCCGACTGCAACAGTTTAATAAACTGTTCTGTGCCTTAACGCGTATTGAGTCTATCGAAATTCTGGACGAAGATACCACACGCTCAAGCGAAGATTGCGCTGTTGCCCTAGTTGAACAGATGCAACTGCTGATTCCGCTGACGGGTCTGATAGATACCGCCGAAGAAATTTCCCGACTGAAAAAACAATTACAGAAAGAACAAATCGATTTGCAGAAATCCAAGGGCAAGCTCGGCAACAAAAACTTTGTCGCCAATGCTCCTCAAGCGGTAGTTGTCCAGGAGCGCGAGCGCCTGCAGACTCACCAGTTAAAAGTTGATCAACTGCAGGAGCAAATCAGTAAGATGGAAGCTCTCGACTGAAATCGGCTTGGGTGTTGTGGCCTGTGGTGATACCCGTACCCTATCAACCTCTGGCTTGGGCTTTGGTTACAACTGCAACGCCATCACTAGCGCATCTTCACGCTTGGGGCCGGTTCGATAATATCCTGGCCTCAGCCCGATCTGATTAAACCCGCGCTGTTCATACAAACTTATTGCGGTAAAATTGCTGGGTCTTACTTCAAGAAAAACAACTTGTGCGCCCTGCTTTGCGACTTCTAACAACAGCCAATCTAGAAAATATGCACCGAGACCTGCACCTTGGCAATCAGGGTCTATGCACAGATTCAACAAATGGGACTCCCCGGCTGCAAGGCTCATCAGAGAATACCCACAAATAACCCCATCTTGCTGCATAACCCAAGCAGGGAAACCGGATTTTAGACAGTCGGTAAATACCCCTCTGGTCCACGGATATGGATAAGCTTTAAGCTCAATTTGGAAGACTTCATCGAGATCTTCAGGCTGCATCCGACAAATTTCTACAAGCTCCAGGCTGGCAATATTGGCGACCATTTTAGAACATCACTGCGCTAACAGGTTTTTCAGTTCGGCCCATAACTGGCGTTTTGCAGTTGGTGTATTTTCCAACTCAGTCAGTGCTAATGTTGAAATTTGCACTACAGATACGGGTTTGAGACTGGCTTTGACCTGCTCCTGAAAATCATTCTTCCCAAAAATAACCAAGCGACTAATCTTGTGCTCAGCGATGGCGAGCTCTAGTGATTGTGGTTGCGCCGTTGCTGAAGCATCTGCATGGGCGGTCAGGCCGCCACCAGTACAATTTACAGTACGCTGAATATCAGCCAGCAAGCCTTGTTCACTATTACTAACAGCTGCCTCGGTAAGCCACAGCCAGCCGCTGGTGGAATTTCCTGTGACTGAAACAGCGATAGTAGCTTTATCAACAGTAGACAAATCGGCAGGGAGAGATACTTCAGGACTGGATTCAGCACTGGGCAGGCGGCTACGCCATTGCTGAATACCCATGGCCTCCAGCAACATGGCTTTTTCCTGATGACTACTCATCTACATCAGTTTCTTTGCTGTGTTTTTGTGCACTTTCTTTTCTTTTTCGATGTCGCTGTTTACCCATCAGCGTGAACACAAAACCGGAGGCGATATAAACCAGCCCGACAACCAACAATACCGTCGGCGGATCAATTGCCAGCAATACCAGCAACAACATAAGGATGAAAACCCAGAGTATGGGCACCCGTTCGCCAGCAGGCCCACTCTTGAAACTAAAATAACGAATTCGGCTGAACATTAATAATCCCAGCAACGGAGTGATCACTAACATCGGCCAGGTCAGGCTGTTGCCAGTTATCCCCTGATCGACACCAAACCATACAATGGCCGCCATGGTTCCGGCTGCAGCCGGGCTGGCAAGCCCTTGAAAATAGGCTTTATCGGCAACCCCAACCTGGGTATTAAAACGGGCCAACCGTAACGCTGCGCAGGCAGTGTAAATGAATGCCGCCAACCAACCAAGCTTACCCATAAACGGGGATATCTCATGCAGGCTGGCCAATGACCAGTTATATGCCAGCAACGAAGGCGCTAGCCCAAAGGAAATTAAATCCGAAAGACTGTCGTATTGCACTCCGAATTCACTTTGGGTGTTAGTCATTCGGGCGATACGCCCGTCAAGGCCATCAAAAATACCAGCCAATAAAATTGCAATTGCGGCTTTCTCAAAGTGACCGTTAATGCCTGCAACTATTGAATAGTACCCGGCAAATAACGCCGCTGTTGTCATTAAATTAGGCAGCAGGTAGACCCCGCGTGATGGCTTATTGGTATTACTGGATTCAGACATTGATGAAGTTCCGCTAATTACTACGGTCAATATTAACATGCCTGAAGCGCCTACTGTTGGTGTGTTATAGTCACGCTTCTATACAGAAATTAAGAGTCGGTATGTTTACTTTATATAAGTTTAGGTGGGTATTATATGCCTGAACAAGATGCAAAAATATGTAACATAAGCAAAATCAAAGCTGTTAGGAAAACAAATGTGGGACAGCGTACCTGCTTGCTGGCTCTTGGTATGCATCGTTCAGGCACCTCCGCACTAACACGCGTGCTTGGCATCGCTGGCGCAAAACTACCACAAAACCTAGTTGGCCCGAACACAAGTAATGAAGCCGGACATTGGGAGCCGGCAGACCTAGTTAAATATCATGATAGTCTGCTGACTGAATTAAGTAGTTCGTGGGACGACTGGAAATCACTAGATATAAGCCGCCTTCCCGTCAAACGACGCAAAGAAATCAAACAAGAAATACACGAAATTATTG
>JAKITK010000012.1 GCA_021648125.1 Lysobacterales bacterium | reverse complement strand
TATTCCCGAAGGTAACGCTATACAATTCCCCATCACGAGCTTCTATAGCATCTTCTATCACTCTGTCGAAAGTATCCTTCCACGGCTGTTCTCCACTATCAATCTTTACTTTAATCGCCGCTATCTCTTCCGCATTTATGTACATATTAGGGTGGGGTCCCGCAGGGGCCGCCAACAGCACGGTCGTAAACACCAGCGGAATGAAAAATCCGACGCTCAGCTTATTTATGCTGGTTGTTTTCATGGTTGTTCAAACTGATCAGCAAAAATTATATCGCTGATACTGCCTGCACCTGCAGTAATGCGAATATTGTCAAAGTATGCCGAATCATTGAATGATCCTAGCCCCACACGCCCTGTCATATAGGTGGTATCAGTAACCTGTAACACCATAGTGCCATCAAACCAAACCTCAATTATATCGCCTAGCCGCTTGACTTCTACAGCATTGTAGTCATTGCCGGTCAAGCCTTGTGATGCAGTTTTTAGATCCGTTCGCTCCCCAGCAACTATTACCGATAACTTGGTATTAGCAAGGACAGTATTAAACAACATGTAGTAATAGTTATTGCCATCTAGGAAACCAAATACCAGGGCATAATCAGCATTGACAGTACCCACTGGTTCGTTGCTTCTAGCGTCCACCTTCAAGCTAAAATCAGCGTAGCTATCGGGTGCCAATATGTACTCGCCCAAACGTAGGCCAGACTCGGGTGAATACGCCGTGGTATTCAAAAATAGTGCATTGTCGCCATTGACAGGCTCTACCGACCACCGCGATTGCGTAAATGGTGTCCAGTTAAACGGCAACTGACCATTGTCAAAACCCATAGATGGTTCAAACAAAATAGAAACACTACTGCCAGACTCTATCTCGTTTCCAGCTGAAGATTGATCCCGGATCCCCGTGACCATAACCGTATAGGCAACCCCAGGCTGCAGGCTTCCAGTTTGCAGGCTCACTGTTCTTTCATCTGCACCCAAGCTTGCACCCAGTATCTGAATTCCCTGATCGATCTGGTAGTTGCCAAGTGTTTGTGCACTGGCCACTGTCACCGGCTCACTGAACACAATATTAACAAGGGTTGGACTCAATACCGCACTGCCGGAAATCTCTGGGGCCGTGGTATCTGAAACTACCGTCAACTCCACCGTATTGCTGTTAACCGTGCCTAGATTGTTGCTCACCCGGACATAAAACATTGCCTCATCATCTGCTGCAAGTACCGGGTCTAGGGTATAGCTGGCCATTTCTGCTCCTTCGATCACTGCACCACCACGAAACCATTGATACAACAAGGGCAAATCTCCCACCGCTACCACACTAAAGCTCGCCGCTCCACCTTCTGCCACAGTAACAGGCTCGGGATGGGTAACAACCGCTGCCGGTACGGGTTCCATATCCAGTTCGAAAAGGTTGGCATGAGTAAGTGTGTTATTACCCATTATTCGAATTTCGTCCATAGGTCGGCCCCAGTGGTTAATGACTTCCAGATAGTCTAGGTCTTGATAGTAGGAGTAGGCCAGTTCGTACATTGCCATGCTGTCATTTTGGGTGATTTCTGTGATTTGTTTGCGATTACTCGTTTGCATCCAGCTACAGGGCGCGGCAGGAGGCGGAAGGCAAGATTCCCTGGCAAACGGGGTAACAAAGTCGAGCGTCAAGCGTAGACTAGTACCGCCGGGGCCCTCATAGTCGTATAGATTAACCCCGCGATGACGCATGATTTCAGCACCCTGAAGCATGGCATTAATAGCATACAGGGTGTAGTGCAAACCCCGGGGGCGGGTAACTTCCTGGCCTAGATACCCTGGATACTGACTACCGGCACCATTCATTTGTACCCAAATCAGATGTTTCCATGCCCCCTCCATATAATCCAGCAGCCCCTGATCATCCAGCATAGCTCCAGCCGCGCCAATCAGTACATTCCTCCAGTTGGCAAAATTGTTCAAGTTTGTTGCAGTCGGATTACCATTGTTATCTACAGCACTTGCAATCGCACTTACCTGCTGTGTTTTCACCGTTTCGGCGATGGTCTTAACCCAGCTCCGAAAAGCAGTCTTCTCGGCCGGATCCCAGCCAGCATAATCCCAAATCAAATCCGCCCCGTAAAAATATCCAGGCATAGTGATATACAACTCAATACTGACATTATGTTGAGGAGCCATCCTGGTTTCCGAGTTTATTGACCAGACCCGAATATAGTTAATTGCTTTTTCCGCATAGGCAGCATTGCCGGTAAACGCATAAGCCAGGCCTAGATCCCGCACTGCATTGCCCAAAGCGATTGCCGCATTATAATCGCCCCGATTAACAGCAGGATTAAGCTGCCCACCACGACAATCAGGCGCGTTTCCATCTACTGCTGTCCAACCACAATACGGCGAAATGGTGCGATAAATATTACTACTGTTAAGTTGGTAGGTAACGCTCAAGTAGGGTTCTAGTGGATCAACCGGCGCATTTAGCAGTACATTGGCCGCTGCCATAACTTGAGTGTAGGAACTAAACCAGGGTTCTGTTTCTGCCGCAACCTTGCCATTGATGCCATCAATTTCAACCTGATTGAGATACATATTTGGATGTGGGCCAGCCACTGTTATTTGGGCAAAGAGCAAAACCATAGCCATGCTTAACAACAGTTGCTTAAAACCATGCCAGCTTGCTTGCTTGCTAGCATATCCCTTAATTGAAGGGCCACTGTTTATTAAATATTTCATATTGGTTCTACATTAATGATTGTGTGGGTTTAAGCTGGGCAAGTGGGTGGCCTGCCGGGAATTAAGCCGAGTGGGTCGATTAATCAGCAACGCATTAAACCAGTCCGTAGGTCTAACTATTGCACAGTGAATCTCTACAAATAGTGATCTGTTTATACTTCTAATCTGTGCAGATAGTCCTTTATCTCTCACTTAACTTATACTGCCTTTTAATAGCCAAGAAGAGAGCGTGTTGATGCATCTTCCCTTCAGCAAGAACATGGTACATAATAACAGTTAGACAATAAAAGGGACTACTCGTATATTTTGCACGCCTAAGGCATAATAAGCTATATGACTGATATACAAAGAAGAATTCCCAGCCAATCCCGCTCCAAGGCCGTAGTAAACGCGATTCTTGAAGTTACTGCTCATGTTCTGTTGGAGAAGAAAAAGGAGAATTTCACTACTAATCACATAGCTGACTTGGCAGGAGTGAGTATTGGATCCCTTTACCAGTACTTCCCCAACAAGGAATCAATAGTAGTCAGGCTGGTTGAATTACATCAAGAGGAAGAATTTAAACGAATTTCTTCGCTTATCACTAGAATACATAAAAATCGAACCTGTAAGAATAGCAGACTCGACCGTGAAAATAATATTCGCTTGGTTATGAAAGAGTTTATTAGTGTGCACTCCGAAAATTTGGAGCTTGCACGCATACTCCATATACAAGCAAACAGCTTGGTCTACCCGGAGCCACCGCATGGCACCGCTTCGTTTCTCACTGGCCTTTTGCATCCACTACTGGATGAAGTGGATGGTGCTGACCAATATGACAACTACACCCGCGCCTATATTCTCGCTAACTCAGTAGATTCGCTGATACAAACAACATTAATAGATGAGCCACTACTTTTTACAAAACCAGAATTTCTAGATGAACTGGTAAGCTTAAGCATGGGTTACCTAGAGAGACTTTAATTAATATACACACCTTCAGGCTTTCAGAGATTTTCAAGGTTTTGGCAACTGCTCCATGCGTTGCTCTCGATCTCTGTTCCAGGCTCGACTCTAGCGCCCTCATCCATCGGGCCAAACGGTCTGCTGATTGCTGCGTATGCCTTGGCAAGTGACCTTACGGTTGTGATTGCCAATGTCGGTGAGCTCTCCCGCGCACCTGGGCTGAAAGTGGAGAACTGGCTACAGCCATAGCCTGTGTGTGATAATCGTATACACGAGATAAATTATCTCGTTGTGAGATATTTGAGAGACTGCTGGGAAAGCCTTATTGGTTTATCTGTGAAACATAACGCCGATTCAAGCGTACTGCCAAATAAGCAACCCCCATCAGCATAAACCCAATAATCACCAGAGAAAATGCCAGCCAAGGCTATCGCTGAAATATTGGGCGGTAATTTTAGTCAGATAAACGCCTAAAGCCAAGAAGCCGAAAATCAGTAGAGACTTGCTTTTTAGGTTGGTGCTCAGGAAGATTATGGCAAACACCAGGCCGGGGTAAATAGCTTCCCAGAAAATGCTTTGCAAAGGTTTCCAACCACCTAGTGCCAGTGCTGCACTAAGGAACCCAATGACTCCAAAGCTATATAACCAGCCACTTAGAACTGCCCGTCTGGTGTTGGCGAAACTATAGGCCATTAGCATATAAGCAAGTCCCATAAGCAAGATGGTGTAACTGAAAAATCGCCAGTGATCAAGGGTTGCAACACCGCGCACCATGTATTCCATGCAGGCCATAAACAAGCAGCTGCCGAAAATAAGAGCAAATGTCAGCAGGATGTTTTCCCGCATCAGTAGGTAGACTGCCAGATAGGCGGCAAAGAGAATGCCGCTTATCTGGATAATTACTATAATTGCGTCAACATCAATCCCGAATTGGTCATAAGTTACCAGTAACCCAAATGGTAGCAGTAGTGCGGAAATCAGAAAAAATGTCGGGCCTACCGCGCCAAGTCGCTGTTGGTTGGTCAATAGCGCCCCGACCACAAAGGCCGCTAGGCCGGAACCCAGGGTTACAAAAATCCTCATTGGCTTGGAAAAAGCTTCCCATTCTTGGCCGATAAGGAAGATCATGCCTAGAAACACCACCCCGCCGCCGATGAAATAAAGGACGGTGGATAAGCGTGAAGTGGCTTCGTCTTCCTCAGTGTTGATATTCAGCCGGTTTGGGTGCAGTTTCAGAATGCTTGACATCAAGGCGCTGGAGGCGGCCATCTTTCACTAAGTATGAAGCATAGGGGTTGTTCCGCCCGTTGGTATACAGAAAATTATACTGGGGAGGCTCAACGGTGCTGAACCAGTGGGGGCGTTGATAGCTATGGCAACAAATAGAACCATAGCCACTGGAATTGACAGCCCGATTATTAAAGCAATATTTTGTTTTTTTTAGTGCTCTGCTCGTTCATTTAACTCACCATGATGGCCTGCTTTTACCAAGACCAAGACCAAGACAATATACTCCCAAATCATCCGCTGAGAAATACACATCACAGCTAGTGTTGTATGGATGCTGGGAATGCATTAACGCTCAATATAATCATTCTTCCTGAGACAAAAATTTTATATTTTAAAAGTATCCGAGTAAATGGGGCATATATTAAGAATGGGTGTTTCTGAGCGCCTCAAGCCGTAAACACCCTAACCATCCCCCGTTTTTTCCTCCACCTTGGTGTCTTCATTTTTAACTAGGCTACGCAGTTGTTGATACCAGTCCTTAAACGGTGAGAACCAGGCAACCAGGAGGTTGTTCATATCTTCTCCGTCAAACAGACCTGTTGTGGGGTACTCGTTTTTCTCAGGCCCATAATAGCTACCAAAAAGGCGGTCATAGAGCGGCAAGGTTGCGGAGAAATTTTTATCCTTGTGTTGAATAAGGTCTGAATGATGTATCCGGTGGTACTGTGGGCCTGCTATCACACCGGTAAACCATCCAAAACTCAGTTTAAGATTCATATGAATGAAGAACCCCCAGAGCATATAAACTGACCAGATAAGCCCCAGTTTGCCTGGGGTTAGCTCAAATAAGACGCCCATTGGGATGCTTATAAAAAATACCCAAAATGAACTTTCCAACCAATGAAACCGGCTGTGAGTAGTGATATTTAATGATTTTTCTGAGTGATGCATTTTATGTTGAGCCCACAACCATGGTGACTTGTGCTGTAGGCGATGGAGCCAATAATAGAAAAAATCAAATACTAGGATGAAACAAAAGGTATAGCCTATTTCCCCCAATAGACTATCATAAAATTGTAATTGTATATAGGGACCACCCAAAAATTCTCGTATTGGTTCACCAACCCCACTGACCACACTTAAAGCGATGCTATTGAACAACACAAAGAAAAAACCATGAATAAAATTAAAGCGTATGTTTGCTGATGATTGATTAGTTTCAGCCGGACGAAGTGTTTCAATTGCGAGGCCTATTCCATAAGCCACAAACATAAATTTTATTCCTGGCCAATTATCCACCCATTGCTGATTTAAAAAATGTAAGACTTCCATCTTTGATGCTGCTCCAAAACTATTCGGGGCTCTAAAATTAGAGCAAACTAAGTCCATTGGCCACTCTGTGCCTCAGTGAATCGCCCCGGGTATTCCGGAGACTAATTGCTGTGAGGCAAGCGACAATCGCCTGACGCTAGAGGCATCATAATACACCTGCTCGAACTCTGCAGGCGGAACATTTTCGTTCGGTTCTCAGAAGAAGTTTGGAAGTTTGTGAAGTTTGGGACAGGCACCTAGGAAGTTTGGGACAGGCACCTAGTAGACGCATCCCCGTTTTTGCCGAGGTTTTTCAACTTGTGAGTTGCGTGATCAAGTTTTTGTCGTTCTGACCACAGAAAGAATATTTATCTCAGGTAGTTTCACTGCATTGTTATTTTAGCCTTTCCATACACCCCTGAATCCAGGGCAAAATATGTTCGAAGTCACATTTACCCACTTCCAGCGAGTTAATTATAAAAGCATAACCGGAATAAGTAACTAAATGAGGCCCAGCTTACCCCCATAATAATCACTAAATTAAGGCCAAACTCGTATCGAATGAAAAATCAAAGAAGAAAAAATTATGGATTTGGTGTGATTTTGTATGCACACCTTCGGGCGCCTTGCATTATATGCTCTTCCCGGCTGATGCTTGCCTGACCATTTAATAATGACTGGAATAAATGTAATTCTGATCGGCAAAAACTCTTGCATTGGCTGGCAGCTGCACATATCGAACAATGGTTTTCAAGTAACCAATAAAGGTTATTTTGTTTTTCTATCGACGCCATGTAACCCTCATCAGATCTTAATTTTGCCAGGGCTTTAAGTTTGTCATGTAAATTATTGTGTTTATCTAAAGCTTTGCTGTATAGCTCAAAGGATTCTTTTTCTCTTTGTTCAATGAGTTTATCTAGACCACTTTCTCCAAACACCAATTTGACGGATTCAATGAGTTGAACGGTAAGCGCTTCGTGCCCATCCGGGAAATAGCAATCGCTTTGCTTGGTTAATGACCAGTGCCGGGCAGGCCTCCCGCGAACTGCTTGTTTATCTTTATAAATTACATGGCATTCATCTTCTAACTGCAACATATGCTGGCGGATACCCATGGTGGTAATACCGAGCTCTGTGGCTAAAGCTTTGGCTGTCATCGCGCCGCGTTCTTTTAGTAGTTGAATTATTTTATCGTTGGTTTTCATATGCCACAATTATTACATATTCTTTAATTAAGTAAAGAAAAACTTTACTTAATGCCAAAACCCACATAATATGTAAACATAAATATACACATAAGAGCGCATTAATGAATTTAAACCAAGTAACAATCCCTGTTGATAACATGGAAAAAGCCGTTGAATTTTATCTTAAATTAGGTCTCACACAAATTGTTGATTCTCCCCACTACGCTCGGTTTGAGAGTGAAAGTAGTACTTTCTCATTGATGCTAAACAGTGAAAGTTTTCATAATGGCGCAATCATCTATTTTGAAAATGAGAAAATAGATGAATGGGTCGAGCAATTACAAACTAGGGGCATAGTATTTGAACAAACACCTACGGATGAACCCTATCTTTGGCGTGAGGCAAGCCTAAAAGATCCATCAGGAAATACAATTAAGCTTTATTGGGCAGGAAAGAATCGACTCAACCCGCCATGGCGCGTTGACATTAAAAAAACCAGCTAAAGTTGGAGACTAGAAATCATGCATTTAGAACATTTGAACTTAGTAGTAAAAGATATGCCAAAAACTCTTGATTTTTATCAAGCAGCCTTTCCCCATTGGCAAGTAAGAGGCGGAGGCAAAAGTGATTGGTATGGGCATCCACGCAACTGGGTACATTTTGGAGATGATTACCAATACCTGACCTTTAATGATAACGGTACAGGTGAAAATAGAGACTTAAAAAGTCATCAAGTGGGGATGGCACATTTTGCCTATGTTGCTGAGGATATCAAGGGAGTTATTGAACGACTTAAACTTGCTGGGTTTTCGGAGAAGATTGCTTATGAAAGCGATGAATATCGAGCGAATGTTTACTTTGAAGACCCCAGTGGCTATGAAATTGAATTCGTCCAATATTTTAATGATATACCGCATTTAAGAAATCAGTATCAATAGGAATGGCTATGAAAAAAATAGCCATACTAATCGGCGCCTCAAATAACAAAGGTAATACTAGGTCATTGGCTCAATATGTAGCAGACAAGACAAATGCCACGATTTATAACTTAAATAATTATACAATTTCGCCATTTGATTATCAGCACAAGAATATTGATGATGATTTTATTCCGTTGGTTGAAAGCTTATTAAGCTATGATCACATCATATTTGCATCGCCTGTTTATTGGTATTGTATGAGCGCACAAATGAAAGTATTTTTCGATCGCATGTCTGATTTATTACATGTTAAAAAGGAATTAGGTAGAGAGTTGCGAGGCAAATCTAGCTCAGTTATATCGACAGGATCTACAGTCAACCCTGAGCGTAGTTTTGAAGAAGTTTTTATTAATAGTTTTGATTATTTGGGGGTGAAATATAAGGGTATGATATATTGTTATTGCGAGCATAATTTTGATTTAGCTGATCACGAAAAAATAGTTAATCAAAAAACGAATGAATTGAGTATTGCACTAAATTAAATTGTTAGGCTCTTCCCCTGATCGAGTGGGTAGGCACAGTTAAAAATGAGACAAATCATCCTTGACAGGCGGAATACACGCCAGATACTCGGTAGCCATGAAGGGATTGGGGCAGTCTGATTAGAATCCTGTGGATGCCCATTACTTATGCGGCCTGCAGATGATTTCCAGTATCCATAAGAGACCCCAATCCCTTATGCCGACCATCTTTTGGCGTGTATTCCGCCTGTCAAGGACGGAGCCGCTTCGCGGTGATTTATTTTGCCTACCCACTCGATCAGGGGAAGAGCCAATTGTTATAAGTCATCATCGTCCAGGTAGCACCAATCTCTAATGCTGATAGCCGGGTAGGGTTGGCATAAATGTTTTTCAGGTTTTTACCGATAATTTTTTGATTACTCAGCCCGGCGATTAGTGGCCCAACTTTATTCAGCCGCAACAACCGCTGCATGATTTTCACCGATTTGCAGAGTATCTAATAGTGTATTTAAACACACTTGTAACGAAAGACATTATAGTGCGCCGGCAGGTCACAGACAGCTACCACACTAAATATTAAAAACCCGTGTGAATTAATTGTAGTCAGTGATAAAAGCAGGTGCTAGAAGCAGATCAGAACAGAGCAAAACGAAAGGGAAATGGTCTGTTTACTAAACTCTCAACAGCCTGAAAACCAGAACAGCCAAGCCGCCCACAAGCAGGGCCACGCCAATTGACTGGATATTTGCAGATGAACTATTAGCCAGGATAGCCCCTGTCAGTGCGATAAAACCACCGGCAAGTGTCTGCCGTATAGCTTTGGCTTCAGTGGAGCGGCGCTTGATTTCGTCGGGCTTCTGGCTAATAACGACCTGACCCAGATCTCCATCCCCCCAGTTATTTAAGATTCAGTGTACATCATCGGGTGCCTCTCTGGCCAATTTGTCAAAGGCTTGAAGCGCCAGCATGAAATCACGCTGTAGGCGTTCGGGCTGCATTCTTCGATCTATGGCTTCACGGAAGGCCTCACCAAATAATTCTATAAAACTCAACTCAGGGTCGAGTTTTGCCAGCACTCCTTCGAGCGTAATGAATACCTTGGAAAGCCGCATAATGACACCAGGATTCTTGATTTGGTGTTGCCCACCAAGGCTGGCCAAGGACTGCAACGCCTCGCCAACGGAAACTTCAGCCAATGGTCTGCTGCGAATGTCCATCACCAGTGCTGTCACTTCTGTTTGCAGCGATTGCCGATCAACTTCCCGAGGCAGTAGTCCCAAGTCTAGGTAAGCTCGGGTTGTGCCCCGGCCATCACCGGCCACTGTTGCATCAACAAGATTAACAAGTGCTTCGCGAGTGTACTCGTCAACTTCTCCAATCATGCCAAAATCGTGTAAGCATATTCGGCCGTCCTAGAGAATAAAAAAACTATCTCCCCTGCCAACAGAACGAATGTGTATTAGTGTAACCTATGAGACAGTCCAATGAAAAAATTTACCGGCCGATAATTTCTGCACTTTACTGGGGGGAAGACTCTATCAGGCAAAGCCATAACCTGTGGTGGAGGTCTATAAATCATGGCAAATACCGCCTAATTGCGGTATATTCTTTAACGGTTTTTGTAGATATATATAGTCTCTCAAAACCAGCCCGGGGGTGGCAAATTCGCCTGAGATCTCAGTACTTATGAGAAACCCTATGAACCTGATCCAGTTAATGCTGGCGTAGGGACAGGCGAGTAAACACAGCTATATAATGTGCAGGCCATTATTGGTCGGAATAAGCATTTATAGGGTTTTCCCTGTCCTTTTTTGAATAAAAAAGGATTTTCCATGTATCGTATTACCGCTGTTATAGGTCTACTGCTCTTGACCGTCAGTAACGCCGAAGCCGAAAACGCACTGGTGCTCGATCCGGTGACCGTCAACGCTGATCTTCGTGAGGTCAGCCAATATGAAATTCCGGCGAGTGTCACTGTATTAAATACCGAAGACCTCCAGAACCGTGGGGCGACACATTTTGAAGATGTTATCCAGGAACTGCCCAATGTCAATTTTTCCGGGCAAAGCTCGCGCCCTCGGCATATTCAAATTCGCGGCATTGGTGAACGGGATGAATATACCGGGCGGCCCAATTCAAGTGTTGGTTTTGCCATTGATGATATTGATTTTAGCGGTATCGGAATGGTTGGAAACTTATTTGATGTTAAACAAGTTGAAGTATTACGCGGCCCGCAGGGAACCCGGTATGGTGCTAATGCCCTCGCCGGCTTAATCAATGTAGTCACTGCCGAGGCAACCCCCTGGCGTGAAAACATGCTGGAACTCACCGCCGGGGACTATGGTTTGACCGAAATAGGCTTGATGACCAGCGGTGCCTTCAAAGAAGGTGAAGATGACAGCCCGCTTTACCGCTTTTCATTATTCAAACACGATAGTGATGGCTATTATAAAAATGCTTATCTAGGTAAAAACGATACCAATGGCCGGGATGAGTTGAGCCTGCGAGGTAAGCTACAATTTACTCCGAATGATGACACCCGTATTGATCTCACCTTAATGCATGCTAATTTGGATAACGGCTACGATGCCTGGTCGCTGGATAACAGCTTTACCACGCTTTCCGATCAGCCCGGTAAAGATACTCAACAATCTACTGCGGCTGCGGTCAAAGTCCACTGGGATGGTAGTGCCAATTTCGCTGTAGTCAGCACTACAACGATAGCTGATTCAAAAATGCAATTTGCTTATGACGGTGACTGGGTATATCCAGGCTATCACCCCAACGGTGATAATACCTATGCTTATAACAACGATAAAAACAGAGATACCATCAGTCAGGAGTTGCGCCTAGTTTCAAATGATAAGTCTAGATTGTTTAATGCTACAACGGATTGGTTGTTAGGTTTTTATGGTTTACGCCTGAACGAAGACAATCACACCACTGATAATTTTGGTGCCAACCTCATCAGCGACTACCGTAATACCCGCCTAGCAGTCTTTGCTCAACTGGACTACCAGCACAGCGAATCGCAAGTGGTGAGTGCTGGCCTGCGAATCGAAAATCACGACCTACGCTATGTAGATAATAACGGCGAAAACTTTAGCCCTGATGAAACTCTGTGGGGCGGTCACTTGAGCTTTACCCAGCGATTATCAGCGCAACACAGCGCCTATGCCTCCGTTTCAAGGGGCTATAAAGGCGGTGGTTTTAATACCGGTTTAAGTAGCGGTGCTGACCCTATTCTGCTGCGCTATAAGCAGGAAACGGCACTAAATTACGAAATTGGAGTGAAGTCATTTAGTCTGAATCATGCGCTGACAACCAGTATCAGTTTGTTCTACATGCAACGCGACAACCCGCAGTTCAACGGCTATACCTTTGTGGGTAATAACTATGTGTACTTTACCGAAAACTTCGATAAGGCAACAAATTATGGACTCGAAGCTGAGTTTAACTGGCAAGCGAATGAGCAATGGAGTGTGTTTGGCTCTTTAGGCCTACTGAACACGAATGTTAGCGGCACCCCGGTATCGGCAACATTTCAGGTAGAGAATCGGGAGCAGGCACATGCGCCCAACTATCAATACCTGCTGGGCGCACAGTACCGTTCGGAAAATGGCCTATTTGTCAGATTTTCGGCAACTGGTTTAGATGCCTTTTATTTTAGTAATTCACACTCACAAAAATCCACAGCCTATTCTTTGTTAAACGCCCGCATTGGTTATGAAGCCAAGCAGTGGGAGGTGTATTTATGGGTGCGCAATTTGCTCGATGAAGAATATGCCACCCGCGGATTTTTCTTTGCCAACGAACCCACCTTCTCGATTGAAGAGGAATACATTCGGCTCGGCGCACCCCGCCACTTTGGTGCAACTATAAGGCTGCGCTTCTAAATGGAATGGCAACTTCTAAGTGATGCCATATTGGCATTATCAGGCTGGGAAGTGCTGGCTTCTGTATTGGGAATTGCTTATGTGCTGCTGGCAGCAAGGGCATCGCAATGGTGTTGGCCGCTGGCATTTGTCAGCACGCTAATTTACACCTTGTTGTTTTGGCAAGGTCAGTTGCCAATGCAGGCGCTGTTGAATTTTTATTATATGGCAATGGCAATCTATGGTTATCTGGTTTGGCGCAAGCATGGTAATGTTGAAAATAATGTCGCCATAAGCTCCTGGTCATGGTCGCGGCAGATGGTGTTTTTACTAGTGGGAACCCTGGTAACAATACTTGTAGCCCGATATTTGGAAGCAAGCGGCAACTCGCAAAACCCATACCTTGATGCTGGCGTGACCGTGTTTTCAGTGCTGAATACTTATCTGCTCACGCGCAAAGTTTTACAAAACTGGCTCTACTGGATCATCATTGATGGCGCGGCGATCATTCTATATGTACAAACCGGATATTACGCCACTGTAGTTATGTATGTGGTTTATTTAGTGTTGGCAGTGGTGGGATATATTGCTTGGTTGAAGCTTTATCGACAGCCAGAATAAAGATTGTAGCAAGAGTGCTATTCTTCCTTGCGCTCACATAAAGTGATATTATAGTTTCAGTATATGAAAATAGAATCAGTTAAAACATTAAAGTACCATGCCACAAAAATATTGACGGAGCTGCACGAATCCAAAGAACCCGTGCGACAACCGTCCGCTTATCTACTCGATGTGGCAGATTACGAAATGATGCAAAGTCGGATGCGCATTTTAGAAGGTATAGCCCGTGGTGAAACTGCTGTAAGAGAAGGGCGTACTTTTACTCAAAAAGAACCAAAGAAAAAATACGCAACTCAAGTGTTATCTGCCCGAAGAAAGTCATAAACGGAGAACTTCATGGAAAAAAATAAATTATCAGCTTTCACTGTAGGCCTCTTGAGGGTTGCTATTGTTTTTGCTGGGTTATTACCAGTAACATTCGCCATCGCCCAGCAGTCAGAAGCTAAACCTAATATCCTATTCATCCTGGTTGATAATTTAGGTTATGGCGAATTGGGCGTCTATGGAGGGGGTATCACTAGAGGTGCTGCTACACCACGCATTGACCAACTTGCTAGTGAGGGCCTTCGTCTCACAAATATGAACATGGAAACTCAGTGCACTCCAAGCCGATCCAGCATCATGACCGGACGGTTTGCAATCCGCTCTGGCACTTACGCAGTTCCTTTTGGCGGGGTCCCAGATGGACTGACCCAGTGGGAAGTAACTATAGCCGAAGCCCTCTCAGAAGTTGGCTATGCTACTGCTTTACACGGAAAGTGGCATCTCGGCAGCCATGATGGTCGATTGCCCAACGACCAGGGTTTTGATGAATGGTATGGCATTCCGCGTACTACGGATGAGTCCCAGTGGTCAGCTTCTGCCGGTTACTCACCTGATATAGTGCCATTGGAAAAAATTATGGAAGGGAAAAAGGGCAAAAAAAGTCGCGCCCTTCAGGATTATGATGTTGTTGAGCGTCGACTTATAGATGCCGAAATAACAAAACGATCGATAAACTTTATGCAGCGGCGGGCCAAGAGCGGAAAACCTTTTTTCATGTATGTAACCCTCACTCAGCCACATCTGGCTACTGAACCAAACCCGACCTTTAAAGGCAAGACCGGGAACGGTGACTGGGCAGATATGCTTGCAGAGATGGACTATAACGTCGGAGAAATGCTTGATGCTGTCGACAAGCTTGGAATAAGAGATAACACCATCGTCATTTTCGCAAGTGATAATGGACCTGAATTTTTCAAGCCGTGGGATGGCTGGGCCGGCCCGTGGCGTGGACAATATTTCACAGCGCTGGAGGGTGGTATTCGCGTTCCATTCATGATTCGCTGGCCGAACAAGATACCTGCTGGAGGTATCAGTAACGAAATTGTACATGGGGTTGATATGTTCGCGACCATTGCCACAATAACAGGAGCAAAAACTCCTAATGACCGTGCGATTGATAGTTTGGATCAATCTGGGTTCTTCTTAGGCAAGTCGGATAAGTCAGCTCGTGAGGGTTTCCCTATTTGGGGGGCAGATACTCTGCTAGCTGTCAAATGGCGCAACTGGAAATTGCACTTTTACAAACAAGACACGATGTTCGATCCTCCGTTGAAACTAGGTATTCCGTATATTATCAACCTCTATACCGATCCTCGTGAGGAAAAACCGACCATAGATACATGGGTAGTAACGCCGATGTTGAAAATAGTAAATGCGTTTCAAGACTCGACCAAAAATAACCCAATTATCCCAATGGGCACCCCTGATCCATATACTCCGCCGGGTTCACTTAGGTGAGTTTGAGTGGCCCACCAGCTAACAAAACACTCAAATTCGTTCCGGCAAAAACTCTCCTCCACCGGACGGGTATTGGAAGAATCGACTGGGAGCATGCATCCAGCATTTTAGGTTTTTCTCAGCCAGCACATTCATCAAAAAAAGCAGTAAACGGTAGGGTTTACGCACAGCAGATAAATCGGGCATCGCCAGTGTTTGTTGATATCTCTGGATGAAGGTTTGCGCCTGCTGCTCATCGAGCAGATATTCCAGCAACACCAACTCCAGTTCCCTTGGTGCAAATACAAAAGCATCTAAATCAACCAACGCCGAGAGCTTGCCATTTAGTAGCAAAAACTGATCCCAGCGCAGGTCTGGCATGATGGGGACAAACTCTTTTGCACCGCAAAACTCTACTGATTTGAGGGCTTCAGCAAGTACGGTTGCTGGGATATCGCCGTGGTGGCCGGCTAATATCCTCAGGCTGTCGCGCAGGCGTTGCGGCCATTGTTGTGGCGTAAACTGTGGTTGTTCAATCTGTCCCCAGCGGGTAATTGATTGCCGGTGCAGGCCGGCGATATGTTCAGCCAAACTCGCTACAACGGCTGGCTTGATAGTGGCTGGTGTCGGCAGGGTTCCGGGTACCTTTTTAGTTGCAATAAAGGCCTGCTCATTTTTGCTGGCGAAACCTGAGGCAATGTATTCAGGAATGACTAGCGGGCTAAAAGCTGACAGTGTTTTATACACCGCGGCAAAGCCACCTAATTGTGCGGGCAGGTTTACCCCGAAAAGGGATTCCATTGCTTGCCAAAAAGCCGAATGAGTAATGTTTTCCTGCTGGCAAATTTTAACTATCAGAGAGCCGTCCAGTGTTTCGCAATCCCACAATTGATGGGTGCTGTCGCTGAACATGGCCGGCAGTGCCGTTGCCCGAATCAATTCTGGCAATTGTTGTTGCTGTGACTTAGATAAACCCGGGTAAGTTGGCAAAACAAGATTGCTACTGTATTTGCGTAAATTCATTCAGGCTGACTTAGCTTGGATTCTTTTTAACATATCCCAGATCGGTACTGCCGTTAGTCCGCTAAGTACCCCGATGATATAACCTGGGAGTACAAAACCAAAAATCGATTGCCAGATCATATCGATTAGGAAACTGACCATTAAGATAGCCACTACCAGAATTAATGCGCGTTGCCAAAAAGGCATGGTTTAATCTCCAGAGAAATTGTTATGGTTATTATGCCACTAGTGGAAAGGTTATTGCTGTCTCAGAACCTAAATATATCACTCGTCTTTCCGGAAAGTGCGTAGCACTTGTCCGGAATCCAGGGCTTTCAACCGCCTACTGGATCCCGGCCTGCGCCGGGATGACGAAACAGATAGTAGTGGGGCAGCAGTGAGCTTAAAACTGCTCTGCATCCAGCGCCATCATGCTACCGCTACCTGCTTTAATAGTTGCCAGATAGCTGTGGCTACGCGGCAGGAAATGCTCGAAATAGAACTGTGCGGTAAATTGTTTTGTGGCTAAGAACGAACTATCATCAGATCCTGTTTCGAGTAGTTGGGCGGCTTTAAGTGTAGCTTGACCCATTACCCAACCCCCGCAAACAAAGCCCAATAGCATCATCAGGTTTACGCTACTGCTGCCCATTGCGTGTTTATCTTCTGTAGCGTTTTCCAATAACCAGTTACCTGCCTCGCGGGCGGCGTTAACGGCATTGGTTAAAGCATCCGCCATATTGTTAAGGTCATCCACAGCCGCGATGGCATCTGCAGTTGCCTGAATTTCATCTAGCAAATCCTGCAGGGCTTCACCCTTATCGAGTAAGATTTTTCGCCCGGCTAAATCCAAACCCTGAATGCCGGTAGTACCTTCATAGATAGTCAAAATCCGCGCATCACGCAAGTGCTGGGCGATGCCGGTTTCTTCCACATAGCCCATGCCACCGTGAATTTGCACCCCGTATGATGTAATTTCTTGCGCCAATTCAGTACACCAACCTTTAACGATTGGCGTATAAAGCTCATTACGGGTAGCGTGTTTTTTCGCTGCTTCAGCGCTTTCTGCCCAGTGGCTACGGTCTGCCTCCGAGGCTGCGGTATAGAGCAGTGCGCGCATGGCTTCAGTCGCTGATTTCATCAGCATAAGCATTCTGCGGACATCGGGAAATTCAATAATCGGGTAGCGACTACCGTCTTTGCGGGTTCCCTGAATGCGTTCCTTGGCAAAAGTTCGTGCCTGTTGGAAGGAGCGTTCGGAAACACCCAGTGCTTGCATGCCCACGCCTTGCCGCGCCTCGTTCATCATCGTAAACATGGCCATTAGGCCGTTATGCTCCTTGCCCACCAGGTAACCAACGGCACCGCCGTTATCGCCAAAATTCAGAGTGCAGGTTGGACTGCCATGGATGCCCAGCTTGTGTTCAATGCCCACACAATAGGCATCATTGCGTTGACTTGGTTTGCCGTTGTCATCGAGTAAAAACTTGGGCACCAGAAACAACGAAATACCACGAACACCGGCAGGTGCATCCGGCAGGCGGGCAAGTACCAAGTGTATAATGTTTTCAGTCATCTGGTGATCGCCCCAGGTGATGAATATTTTCTGTCCGCTTATCAGGTAATGCTCACCTTCGGGTACGGCTTTGGTGATGATGGCAGCCAAGTCTGATCCTGCACCGGATTCTGTAAGACACATAGAGCCAGCCCATTCACCGCTGACCATCGCCGGCAAATAACGATCTTTGAGTTCGTCACTGGCATGCGCTGTGATTGCATCGACTGCGCCTGTGGTTAGCATCGGGCATAAAGCCAGACTGAGGTTGGCCGTATCCCAGATTTCAGTAACGGCGGCTTCCAACATTTTTGGCATATTTTGTCCGCCATATTGTTCAGCTGCGGCTAAGGATGCCCAACCGCTTTGCGCATATTGGCGATAGGCATCGGCAAAGCCTGGGGTTTCTTCAACACCATTTTCACCCAGCTTAGCTCCTTGCTGGTCGCCAACACTGTTTAAGGGTGCAAAAACCTCACTGCCGAGGCGAGCAGCCTCCTCAAGGATGGCATCCGCCAGCTCCATATTGATATCGTCCAAGCCGGCCTGATCACACATTTTCTCAAGTTCAAGTAAGTGCTTGAGGATAAAAACAGCGTCTTTATAGGGGTGTTGGTAGTTACTCATCCGTGCAGTTCCTGTTAATGAATGGTGTGGTGTAATAATAACTCAGCTATATTACCATCAGGGTCTTTCAGCTTAAAAACTTTTGTTTTGAACTTGACCGCCGTAGTCGCTGTTCATTGGCACTGATAAAGCCTGTAGTGCATTTGGAACAGAATGCACTTACACCAAAATTTCCGTACCCAGTGATGCGATAAGAGGTATTTCAGCCAAGGATTGCTGGGTATCCATTTCGTGCAAAACTTGGATAAACGAACGAGCCGTCGGCGATGATGCTATGCCCTTGCGCCGGATAATATTAAAGTTGCTGCAGAGCCTAGCTATTTTTAATGGTAGCGCCTTGAGTAAACCGGCTTTTAATTCAGTAGCCACCATCCCATATGTAGCAATCGCGATATTGTTGCTTTGCTGCACGGTTGATTTAATCAGCGCCTGATCGTTACAGATAATATGCTTGAACACTCCTGGTGCTGCTGCTGGCTGAATTTCGGGGAAGAGTAGTTTTTGGAATAAAGACTGTAGTCGTTGCGGTAATACGGGCATCATCAGCGGAAATTTCGCCAGCTCGCTTGCCAGCAGTTTTGTTTTATTAAACAGCGGGTGATCAGGTCTGCAAATAAAAAATGCTTGGTGTTGGTTTAATGGTATTAGTTCAAAATTTGGAGATAGTTCGAGGCCGCTGCTATCAATGACCAGAAAATCAAACTCCTTTTCCATCAAGCGGGCGGGCAAATCATGCCAAGTATCTATGCTGATACTGAGTTCGATTTCCGGATGTTTTTGGCTGAAGTCAACAATAGCCTGCGGCATCAATGCAGAGCTTACATAAGAACCAGCGCCGATACTGATGGAGCCTTCCAAAATCCCCTGATAACGCTTAATTTCTTCCTGCATTGATTCTGAAGAGGCACTGATTAAATCTGCATGCTTGAGCATTATCTCGCCCGCGTGGGTAGGCGTAACCCCTTTATGACTGCGATTAAACAATGTTTCCCCCAGGGCTTTTTCCAGCGCCTGAATGCTGCGGGTCAAGGTTGGTTGACTGATGTTCTGTGCTTTGGCTGCGCGGGCATAATTACCATGCTCGGCAAGGCACAGGGCGTTTCTAAGCAGGCGGGAATTTATCATACATAAAGCGTATCATATTAATATAAATTATACATTAGACCTATTGCGTTGTTATCGTTATACTCCCTTTCTAAGGGAATAATAAACAAAGAGGTTAAAATGAAAAAAAATAAATTATTAGTACTATTGTTGCTGCTGGCGTTTAGCGTAGGCAATGTTTTTGCGAAAACAGACAAACCCAATATGTTAATTATATGGGGAGATGATATTGGCGGTTTTAATATCAGTGCCTATAACCTTGGCATGATGGGCTATAAAACCCCCAATATTGATCGTATTGCAAACGAAGGCGCATTGTTCACTGATTGGTATGGTCAGCAGAGTTGTACCGCCGGCCGCGCGGCATTTATTACCGGGCAATCGCCAATACGAACCGGCCTCACGAAAGTTGGTCTGCCTGGCGCACCTGAAGGCATGATGATTGAAGATCCCACTATTGCCGGGCTGCTCAAGGACAGAGGGTATGTCACCGGTCAGTTTGGTAAAAACCACCTGGGCGATCTAGACTCAATGTTGCCATCCAACCATGGTTTTGATGAATTTTTTGGTAACCTTTATCACCTCAATGCCGAAGAAGAACCCGAGCACCCAGATTACCCGAAAGACGCAGAATTCAAGAAAAAATTCGGCCCGCGAGGCGTTATTCATAGTACGGCTGACGGTAAAATCGAAGATACCGGCCCATTAACCAAAAAACGCATGGAAACGGTTGATATGGAAGTCACCGCGAAAGCGATAGACTTCATGGAAAGAGCAGTAAAAAGTAACAAGCCCTTTTTCCTCTGGTGGAATAGTACGCGTATGCACATTAATACGCATTTGAAACCTGAGGCTGTAGGTAAAACCGGCCTAGGCGTCTATGCCGATGGCATGGTTGAACACGATGGTATGGTAGGTGAATTACTCGACAAACTGGATGAGTTGGGCATTACCGATAACACCATTGTTATGTATTCCACCGATAACGGCGCTGAAGTATTCAGCTGGCCTGATGGCGGTAGCACTATGTTCCGTGGTGAGAAAGCTACTCAGTGGGAAGGCGGCTTCCGGGTACCAACCGTTATTCGCTGGCCTGGGGTCATCAAACCTGGCACCATTAATAATGAGATTGCCGCGCACGAAGACATGCTGGCTACATTGTTGGCAGCGGCTGGTAATCCAAATATAAAAGCTGAGCTATTAAAAGGCAAAAAAGCCATTGGTAGAAATTATAAAGTTCATCTTGATGGTTACAATCTGTTGCCTGCATTAAAGGGCGAAGCCGAATGGCCACGCGAGGAATTCCTGTATTGGACTGATGATGGCGACATGGCAGCACTACGCTACAATAACTGGAAAGTTACTTTTCTGAAGCAAAATGCTGAAGGAATCGAAGTATGGTTTAAGCCGTTTGAGGTATTGCGTGCACCAATGTTAACGAATTTGCGCATGGATCCTTTTGAACGCGCAGAGTATGAAACCATCGGTTATCACAAATGGTGGGTTGATCATATGTTTATGGTCGCACCGGCTGCAGCTTATGTTGGTCGATGGATGCAGAGTTTCCGCGAATATCCACCACGGCAGAAACCTGGAACATTTAGTCTCGATCATGTAATGGAGTCTATTGAACGCGGTGCGGGCGATAAATAAACGCTAGCTCATGGTGAATAAGCCGGGAATTGTTAACGCAATTCCCGGTTTTTTTAACTCTAAACGAAGTAGCCTGTATGGTATGTAGGTTGCTGAGTAATTACATACTCCTTAGTAAAAAGGAAACCATCAATGAGTACTCTTGATTCCATCCGAACGCTCCAGGCTCGCATGGGCCAGTCAATTATCGGTCAGGAAACCGTAATTGAACAATTGATTATCGGTCTATTGGCAAATGGCAATATTCTTATGGAAGGCCTGCCGGGCCTGGCTAAAACCCGTGCGGTTAAAAGCCTGGCAACCAATATGGATGCTGACTTTTCACGCATTCAGTTTACCCCTGATTTACTCCCTTCTGATATTACCGGTAGCGAGGTGCTGTATACCGAATCCGGACAGCCAACTTTCCGTTTTGAGGCCGGGCCGATTTTTGCCAATATTGTGCTCGCCGATGAAATCAACCGGGCACCGGCAAAAGTACAAGCTGCCTTGCTGGAAGCCATGGAAGAACGCCAGGTTACGGTAGCCGGCACAACTCACAAAATGCCGGAACTGTTTATTGTGATGGCAACCCAGAACCCCATCGAGCAAGAAGGCACCTACCCTTTGCCCGAAGCACAGATGGATCGGTTTTTACTGCATGTTTATATTGACTACGGCACTAAAGAGGCTGAAGCGGCGGTGATCCGCTTGGTTCGCGGTGAAGAAGGTAGCGCTGATGCAGCTGATAAAACCGAGCCGGTTTCACAACAGATTATTTTTGATGCGCGGGCTGAGATTAATAAAATTCAGGTTTCCGAAACCATAGAAAACTATATTGTCGAGCTGATTTTTGCCACCCGTGACCCGCAAAAATATGATGAAAAACTCGCCTCGTGGATCAATATCGGTGCCAGTCCTCGTGGTGCTATTGGCCTGGATAAATGCGCACGAGTACATGCCTGGTTGGACGGCCGTGAACAAGTATTACCAGATGATGTGCGCGCTGTTATCCATGCTGTATTACGCCATCGCATCGCCCTGAGCTATGAGGCCAATGCCGATGGCATATCCGCAAATGATGTGATTGATAAGATTTTACAGCTGGTGGCTGTAGCTTAATAAGAGAATTAATATGAAAGTACAAAACACAAAATGCCTGAAAGCAACCGGGCTATTACTATTAGCATTTCTACTAACAGCCGGTGCCACTCAAAAACCCGTAACAGCCGCCGCTACTGACCCACTGGCATCATGGACGGAGGGTGCAACAAAACAACGCATAACCGAATTTGTAAATACGGTGACTGACAAAACCAGCCCCGATTTTGTGCCGGTGAATAAGCGCATTGCCACTTTTGATAATGACGGCACGCTGTGGGCGGAAAAGCCATCATATTTCCAACTACTGTTTATCATCGACCGGGTCAAAGCGATGGCGGCTGAGCATCCCGAATGGAAAACTACTCAACCTTTCCAGGCGGTGCTCGAAAATGATATGGCGGCTATTAAAGCAGCTGGTACACACGGCTTACTTAAACTGGCTATGGCGACACATTCTGGTATGAGCACTGATGAATTTGAAGTAATCGTCAACGATTGGTTAGCCAGCGCACGCCACCCAACAACGGGCAAGCGATACCCTCAGATGGTATATCAACCAATGTTGGAGTTGCTGGATTATCTGCGAGCCAATGAGTTCACTGTGTTTATCGTCTCCGGTGGCGGGATGGAATTCATGCGCCCGTGGACACAAGCGGTTTATGGCATTCCGCCCCATCAGGTGGTTGGTAGTAGCATGGAAACACAGTATGAACTACGCAATGGCAAGCCGGTGCTGATGCGTTTGCCAAAAATACATTTTATTGACGATAAGGAAACCAAGCCCGTGGCTATTAACCGCTTTATTGGCCAGCGTCCCATTTTTGCCGGGGGTAACTCCGATGGCGATTTTGAAATGCTTAAATGGACAACTTCAGGCAGCGGCAAACGCTTTGGTTTAATTGTCCATCATACCGATGCTAAACGTGAATGGGCCTATGACCGTGAATCATCAGAGGGACGCCTTGTGAGGGGCCTCGATGAAGCCGAAGAAAATGGCTGGCTGTTGGTAGATATGGCACAAGACTGGCGAGTAATTTACCCCAAGTAAGCTATGGCTCGCCCAGTATCATTAAATAAAAACAACAAGCTGGACACCGGTGTCTATGTGCAGCTTGATGAGCTGGTTAAGTTGCAGTACAAAGCATCAGGTTTCAGTTTTTTACCCAAGCAACCCATACATAGCGTACTCAGCGGGCGGCATAGTTCAAAGTTGCGCGGGCGCGGCTTAAACTTCGAAGAGCTACGGAATTATCTACCTGGAGATGATACTCGCAATATCGACTGGAAAGTCACCGCGCGCACCGGCACACCCTATGTACGGGTCTATACCGAAGAAAAAGACCGTACAGTATGGCTGCTGGTAGACCAACGCCTAGCGATGTTTTTTGGTAGCAAAAAGCGCAT
This sequence comes from Lysobacterales bacterium, assembly GCA_021648125.1. Classification (GTDB taxonomy): domain Bacteria; phylum Pseudomonadota; class Gammaproteobacteria; order Xanthomonadales; family SZUA-36; genus SZUA-51. The sequence goes on along the minus strand of JAKITK010000012.1, from coordinate 42,923 downwards.
GAAATCGGTGGTTGCAGCAGAAGTTGCAGCACTTTCTGCCTGGCGGGTACTCAGTGTTGGCGACCGAGTGGGGGCAGTGATATTTAATGATGATGAAATCACCGTAGTGCCACCCCACCGCAGCCGTGAACGGGTAATGCAAATCCTCAAGCAGCTAGTGAATAAGAATCAGGCGCTGAGTGCTAATGCCAACACCAGCCCGAACCCTGGAAAGCTGAGCGAGGCACTAAAAACAGTTAGTCAAATGGCAGGGCATGACTGCCTAATAGTGTTGATAACTGATGGTGACGGCCTTAGTTCAGAAACCCGCCGACAGATTACCCGTATTTCCGAACATAACGATGTTTTAACTGCCTTTATTTACGACCCATTGGAACAAAAACTGCCGGCCGCCGGTCGTCTGCGATTTGCCGATGGTTCAGGTCAGTTGGAGGTCGATACTTCAAACAAAAAATTCCGCACGGGTTTTCAAAATGAATTTCAACAAAAGTTGGAAAACATGCAGACAGTTTCAAGGCGATTTTCAATTCCACTACTGCCCCTGGAGACTATTACCCCGGTGCCGGAACAAATACGCAAATTACTGGGGCATCATCTTGCCGGCAAGCGGTCTGGCGGGATGTCGCAATGACATCAACAGCTAATTCAACAGCTATCTCAACAGATACTGGCAGCCTGCAAAACCTAAATGATATCGTCATACCGACAGAGATTAGTTGGTGGCCATTGGCCACGGGTTGGTATTTTCTACTGGCTTTGTTACTCGCTCTGAGTGTTTGGTTAGTATTTCGTGGATATACCCATTGGATAAAAAATCGTTATCGACGAGAGGCATTGTTACAGTTGCAACAACTGGAAAAAGGCAGCGCCAATGCAGCCAATCGTGATGCCAGCTTGCGTCAAATTCCCAGTTTGCTAAAGCGTACCGCAATCTCAGTTTATCCCCGCGAACAGGTGGCTTCGTTAACGGGGGAGCAATGGTTTGATTTTCTGAACGCTAGCCTGCAAAACCCGACTTTTAACTCTGAGAACTCAGCCACGCTAGAAAAAATCGCTTATTCCGTGGGTTCATTAAATACTGTTGATGCCCACTCAGCGCAAGCCCTGATCAACGCCAGCCGCTATTGGCTTCAAAACCATCGGCCTGAACAACTGCCAGGAAACCAAGGCTAAGCTATGTTGTCGTTTGCATCCTCCTGGATTTTTATCCTGCTGCCATTGCCGTGGTTAATACATCGTATGTTGCCAGCGCATCGCCAGCGCAAGGCGGCTGTGCGGGTGCCTTTTATGCAGCGCATTTCACAGTTGCTTGGGGTGCAAGTCAATAGCGGTGTTGCCATTAGCAAACGACCGCTATCTCAATGGCTGGTTTTGAGTCTTGCCTGGGTGTTAGTGCTGACAGCACTCGCCCGCCCGCAGTGGTTGGGCGAACCCGTGGTTAAAGAATTGCCAATGCGCGACCTGCTGGTTGCAGTAGATTTATCCGGCTCAATGGATACTCAGGATTTTACCGATAAACAGGGAAATGTAGTTGACCGTTTGACCGCGGTTAAACAGGTATTAGATGATTTTTTAGCGCGCCGCGAGGGTGACCGGGTTGGTTTGATTTTGTTTGGTTCAGCCGCGTTTACTCAAGTTCCGTTTACCGCTGACCTTGATGTGGTCAGCGAGTTGCTGAATGAAGCGCAAATTCGCATGTTGGGCCCCAGAACCATGCTGGGAGATGCCATGGGTTTGGCTATTAATTTGTTTGAGCGTAGCCAGGTGGATGAACGAGTGTTGATACTACTAACAGATGGTAACGATACCGGCAGCCTTATACCGCCCGAACGCGCGGCTGGAATTGCCCGTGATAATGGGGTGGTGGTGCACACCATAGCGATGGGTGATCCTACGGCACTGGGTGAAACAGCGTTGGATGAAAAAACCCTGAAAAATATTGCTACAGCCACCGGTGGCGGTTATTTTCATGCCAGCGATACCGCAGAACTGGAATCCATTTATAGCCACCTCGACTCCATCAACCCGCGGCAGGTAGAGACCCTGAGTTACCGGCCGTTAACCGACTTATATCATTGGCCGTTGGCGCTATTCATTCTGCTGACACTACTGTATATGTTGTGGCTGGAAATTCGCCTGCGCTTTATAGATAGCGATGTGAGCAAAGTTCAGGAGCAGGAAGGCTAATGGATATGCTGTCCTCACTGAGTCAGTTTCATTTTATCAGGCCGTGGTGGCTACTGTTAGTGTTGCTGGCGGTGTTTTTGATGTGGTCGGTGTTTAAACGCAGCGACTCATTACGGGTCTGGAAAAATGTAATATCCCCGCAGCTGCTTAAACACCTGCTCATCCGGGAAAGTACTGAGCAAGGTCGTTGGCGACCAGTTTATATGCTGGGGCTGGCTTGGCTTGCCGGTATTGTCGCCCTTGCTGGGCCCAGTTGGCAGTTGCAAAACTCCCCCTTCAGTGAAGATCAGGCGGCGATGTTTATTGTGCTAAAGGTAAGCCCGGAAATGTTATCAATGGACATTCAGCCCAGTCGTCTGCAACGCAGTACTTTGAAAATACATGATTTATTGGCGCTTAAAAGCGATGTGCGTACCGGCTTAATTGCCTATGCCGGTAGTGCTCACTTGGTTATGCCGCTGACTTCCGATAGCGGGATTATCAATTCTTCAGCCGCCGCACTAGAACCCGAAATTATGCCGCAGCCGGGGGATGAGGTATCAGCAGCCATTGCTATGGCTAACCAACGCTTGAAAAAAGCGGTGGTTCCAGGATCCATCGTATTGATAACCGATGCAGTAGATGCAGCCCAGCTCAGTGAATTGACAGCAATTCGCAAGCGCGGTGGTGTCGATGTTCATATTCTGGCAATGGCGGCGGCTGCCAATGTGATACCACCCGCTGGTAGCCCGCCTGCACCAGCTTTGGATATGCGCGCATTGTCAGCAGCAGCCAAAGCTCTTGGTGGCAGTCTCACCGTGGTAACTGCAGATAAGAGTGATGTGATTGAGCTGAGTAAAAAAATCGAGCACAGCATCAGTAATGCACCTGCAGGAGATGGCCAACAATGGAAAGATGCTGGGTATTATCTACTACCGTTCATCGCATTTTTTCTGCTGACTTTCTTCCGTCGTGGCGGGGCAGTGGTAAGCGAATGAAGATAAAAAACAATTACATTAAGCTGCTATTCCTACTTGTGTTACAGGCTGGGTCAGCATCGGCTATGGCCTTAGAATGGGAAGATATTTGGTACACCCCGGACCAGCAGGGACAGCGCCTAATGGATCAGGGAAAATACCAACAGGCAGCGAATAAGTTCACCCAGCCAATGAACATTGGCACAGCCTTGTTCCTCGATGGCGAATACGAGCGATCCGCCGCGGTTTTCGGCAGGTCCTCCACTGCACAAGCTCACTATAATCGCGGCAACGCACAGATTATGCTGGGCAATTACGACAGCGCAATTACGGCCTATCAAAGCGCGCTGGCACAGCGACCAAATTGGCTGGAAGCCAAACAAAATTTGCAAATTGCCTTGCTAAGAAAACAGGCACTGGCTACACCGGATGATGACTATGGTGGCACCGATGGTCAACTAGAGGCGGATGAATATGTTTTTGATTTGGATAACGATAAAAACAAGTCGCCAGGTGAAGAGGTCATTGATGCTGCAGATCAACAACTCAGCGAAGCTGCCATGCGCGCAATGTGGCTACGCAAAGTAGAAACTCGGCCAGCTGATTTCCTTGCCGCCAGGTTTAGCTACCAACTGGCAGTCCAGCAAAGCGAAGAGGCTGAGACAGCAGAGGTAGAAAATGATGAATAAGCTCGGCTTAAAGTCGATGTTGTTGTACTGTTTGATTTTTTCAGTTTTCTCAGCGGTTGCCGAAGATCGCCTACAAACCAATATCAATATCAGTGTCCAACAGCAGAATACTATCTGGATAGGCCAGCAAGTCACTCTGAATCTCGATTTAAAAACCACCGGTTATGGTTTTACCGATGCTCACTTTAATTTGCCGGAGGTGGCCGGTGCTTTCCTGATGCAAACTGACACAACCACCATCAAGTTGACCGAACAAATTGACGGTGTCAGCTGGCAAATCATCCGCTATCCGCTGGCACTGTATCCACAGCAAGCCGGACAACTGCTGGTGCCACCAATTACCGTTCGTTTTAATAGTGCAGCGGGTTTTAATAGCGAAATAAAGGCCTTTGAATTCCAGACACAAGCCTTGCAGATCAATATAAAAAACCCACCGGGTGTAGCCGCTGGAGATTTAGTGATTACTACCACTGATTTTGACCTCGATTATCAATGGCAAGCTGAAACCAGTACGACTAAAACCGGTGATGCCTTCACCTTAACCATCAACCGCAGCGCCGGGGATATATCCGCCATGCTGTTGCCACCAATACCGGTTTACCGGGTAGAGGGTCTGGCGGCATACCCTCAAGCGCCGGAAGTAAAAGATAAAACCAATCGCGGCGATCTCAGTGGTGAGCGCAGCGATAGCATTATCTGGGTGGCAGAAAAGCCCGGTACTTATAAAATACCGGCGATTCGTTTTCAGTGGTGGGATCCTGCCAGCGAAGTATTAAAACAGCAACTAATCCCCGGTCTTGAACTGGAGGTGCAGCCAGCAGCAGTTGCTACAGGCAAGTTTAATGCCGATGGAGCAGCCGAAGGACAGCCCAGCTTATACAAATGGTATCTGCTGGCAGGCATTTTAATAACAATACTCACTGCAGTATTCTGGCGGCGATTACGCCACACGCCAGCTGACTCGCTGGTCGCCAGCGAAAAGACTGCTTTCGGTATGCTGAGTACGGCTTGCCAAAGTAACATGCCAGTACAGGTCTATGCCGCGCTCAATCACTGGCTTGTCTGCTGTTCACCGACAAGTCGTAGCCTGCAAGCGTTTGCTAAAAACCAGGCTGACCCGCTGTTAAGTGCCGAGTTATTGTTGTTGCAAGAAACTCTTGTATTGCCGCAAGATAGCTGGCGAGGATCAGAATTATTGCGAGCCTTAAAGAAAGCCAGAGACCAACTGAAACAGGCTGACACCGAGGCTTTAAAAACTCATCTGCAGTCGCTTAACCCTGCTTAGAGTTTAATGAAAGATAGCTAGATGAGAAAATTTGATTAAGCAAATATAGACAAAAAAAATCAGGTTGGTTAAAGGTGCGGCAAATAATTGGCGCTCGACTAGAAAGATAAAAGGCACCTGTCCCCGGACTATGCCGGACTACCGCCATGTAATTACATTATAGGGCGCAAATATATAGGTTTATTATTTCTGTTAGTATTTGTGATACAGCATGTTATTCGGGGAAGGAAATAACATTTAATTACACATTCGCTTTTTAATATAGCCAGCTTCCGGCAGGAATATCACAATTAATTAGCCTGATAGGTTGATTTTCTCACAAAGGGTAACCATAATGGTTAGTAACACAGAGAAGAGGCGAAACAAACAGGAATATTCTCTGGATAGAATCAGAACACTTGCCAAACAAGGTGCAGTTTCCTTTATGTCGAGTCGAGTTACAAGGTGTGTTATGAATAATCAAACATTGACTTGCCCTGTATGCGAAGAGGGACGCTTGACCGAATCCACTTTTGCAGATGATTTCAAGCATGGCAAAAAGACGCTGCATATAGATGGGCTAGAATGTTATCTTTGCAACAATTGCGGTGCTGATCCTGTATTTCCCGAACAAATCCGGCGCAATCATCTTAGCATTGCTGACTCTAAGCGTGTAGAAGATGACTTGCTGACCGGTGCAAAAATCAAGGAAATCCGAAACCAGCTTGGCTTATCCCAAAGTGACGCTGCTCGTATTTTTGGTGGTGGTGATAACGCCTTCTCAAAATATGAGCGCGGGGATGTAATCCAGAGCAAAGCAATGGACAAGTTGCTACGACTTACTGCAAAACACCAGGTCAATCTATTGGAATTGTGTAGTTTTGCAGGCATGCCAGTTAAACATACCAATATCGGAAGATGATATTTAGACTTTTACTGAATTTAATGCGGTACTTATTGGTTGGCCTTTCTGGCAACAAGTGCAAAAGGGGCTTTCAAAGCTAAATGGATAAAAAAGAAAACTCAGCGAAAGCGATATATGTGATCTTTTCATCTCACCGGCTATCAGGAATGCTGGCTGGGATCCTATGTTGCAAATTCGTAGGGAAGTTACCCTGACCTCTGGCTCTGTCATCATTTGAGGTAATATGTACACATGAAATATGAAAATGAATCAATCGTGGTCTGACCCGAATTCTTTGAATCAATCGTGGTCTGACCCGAATGGCACTTACTTAAGAGGATTTTGCAGCTTAAGCTATTGAAATATAGTGTATTTTTCAAGGCAACCGAAGAGGCTTCGGGTAGTTGGCTTTAGCCAACAGGTTTTAAAACCTACGGTTTTATTGGTTGACTAAAGCCAACTACCCGATATCAGTTCTTTTTATTTAAAAAACTTGCTTTCAAGCTGGTCAAATATTTCTATATATTTCAATAAGTTACTTCTTAAGTAAGTGCCATTCTGGTCTGACCCCGAATTCTTTCCTGAATTCTGCTGAATTCGCAATATTATGCGTAACTAGATGGCATGGAATACAGCGGAACACTTAAATCAAACGATGCCATTGAAAGCCCGAGTGCATTTACCTTGCTATATGTTTTTATATTGCTCAATTATGTAATTGTATAGTTGCTCTGGATCCTCTAGCTTACTTTCTGGAAATACAAAAGCATATGCTGTATCTAGAAAAATGAGGATCATTCCATTAGTGCGCTCAATTCGCTGCACAAGCAACCAACTGTGTTTCCCTTCATAACCATACCCCTGTGATTTTATCCCTTCCTCATCAAAAACAAATTGATGATCGCCAATAAACGCTCCTGCTTCGGATGGCGCACATGCCTTTTTAAACTTGATTAGATTGAAAATATACAAGGCAAATAAAAGGATAAAGAACACTGAAACTATACTAGCAGTTGGCCAGTGGAATTCACTTGTAATTTGAGAAACAGACATAAATAAAATGGCTATTGCAGCCCACACTATAAGACCAAACCAAAAGCTGTTTGTCCAGGACTTCACAGCCTTTGGCAGTTCCTTCGCAAGATATGACTGGAATTGATACCAGTCTTCTACTTCAAGTTTGATTGATATATCCATAACTCAAAAGTATAACATCAGAATTAGCCAGCTCCTGTGCCTGTCTTGGGCATGAGTAGCCGCCCAATTTGGCATAGTTCCAGAGCAAATACGCCATGGGGTACTAGTTTTGTGAATCACTGTCAGTTAATTTAAGGTCGCGAATTAGGATATATAAAATAGGTATTCCCCAAATCAATTTACCCATCGTTTTACCAAAAAACGAGGTAAAAATATTATTCTCAACTGTGAAGGCATGCGAAGCAAACAGATCTGTAAAAAATATTTGATAAGTTGCTGCGAAGGCAATTATAACTAGATACAGCCAAGTCAGGATTGCAAGCTGGTAGCCAAGCTTTTTACCTTGCCCCCTCTTTTCCACCTTTTTGCAGTTGTGTATATAATACTATCTGCCATTGGTGATTTATACTTTAAACTAAGCTTTGCAGCAGCAGTTGCAATTGATGGCGTAAGAGCTACAACTTGCCCTTTCTGAATTGCTGCAAGAGCTTGTAACAGGTGATTTTCATCACTTTCCCTAAGTATTACTTTTGATATCTGCCCTTTGTCAAGTTCTAACGCCGCCGGTAAGGGGCAGGCTGGAGCAGCGAGGGGTTTGTTCTATTTAGCATAAACAAACTCCGCAGAGACTAAACCTGAACCAGAGTTGCCAGGTATTAAGAATCAATCAGGGACAGACCAGAATATACCTCCAGAATATACCTCCAGAATATACCTATACAGTACTGTCCCGTTAACTCCAAATTCGTTATCTCGATGTAGGCCGGGAGCCGGGAAGACGAAAACGGGGTATTGATATTCATGTCGCCAATATCATCAAACGCCTAGTTTCCCAATTACCACGCCAACTATGACAATATTAAGAGCAAGTTAACGGGACAGCTATGATATTTTTTATTTGCTATTCTTAAGAAGTGTATGTCCCATGGTTTCCATGGTTTCTTAATTAGTGATGCCAATATACTATGTTGATGCGTGCTCATATATGTCTGAAAAAATTCAATTTCTAAAATAATAATTTTTTCGCACGCATAACTTTATCACCACCCTCATAAATTGAATTCTCAATTTTGTTGAAAATGTCATATCAGTTTATTGTATATAGCCGTTAATAGTCGTGCTGATAATTAGCATTTATCTACTAATAGTCGTATCATTAATTAGAATATATATGATATAATTCCATGAAAATAAATATTAAAGTATAAATATCAATGGAGTATGTAATCCCGTAATGCTATGAAGAGAATTAAGTAATTATGAGAAGAAATAGACTGAAAGATCTCATTGCTTGGAAAAATCAGGCACAAAGAATGCCTTTACTACTGGACGGTGCACGACAGGTAGGCAAGTCATATTTGTTAGAAAAATTATTTGGAGACCAATACTTTCAACAGGTCATTAAGCTCGACTTTCTAGCAAATCCATCTTTATGCCAGGTCTTTGCCGACTCAAAGAATCCTGCAGATATCCTCACTCAAATTCAAATCGTCCTTGGAGTTGATATTGACCCCGGTACTGATCTGATTATTTTTGATGAAATAGGTGAGTGTCAAAATGCCCTTGATTCATTAAAGTTTTTTCAGGAGCAACGACCAGAAATGTTTATCTGTGCATCAGGCTCGAATCTCGGATTGCTCACCAGCTTCCCTGTTGGGAAAGTTGATGAGCTGCATCTATACCCTATGTCTTTTGAAGAGTTTATTATTGCGCATGGTAACACCCACCTTACGGAAGCATTTCAGACCTGTGTGCGTAACGATACAGTTCATGCAAAATTATGGTCTTTATTGCTTGACTATTACTTTGTCGGTGGCATGCCTAAACCTGTACATACTTGGGTAAACGGTGATAAATCAAAAATCAATGCGCTATCAATGCGCGTTAGAAAAGTACAGAGATCACTGATTAATGGCTATATTCGAGATTTTGGTAAATATGTATCACTAAAATCTACTGCTTTACATATTGAGCGGGTGTTTAACAATATACCCATGCAACTAATGAAAGAAATTAACGGCTCGGTCAACCGCTATAAGTTTTCTAAAGTTATACCAAAAAAAAATGGCTACCGAGATTTAGAGGGGCCTATTGAATACTTGGTGAAAACCCGTCTGGTATCAAAAAATTACATAATTCAAGGTAAGCCACGAAGTCCATTGAAAACACAAATCATGGAAAGTCGATTTAAATTGTTTCTGCACGATGTCGGTTTATTGCATTGCCTGGCAGATGTCGGTTATCAGGAAATTCAATTACAAAATTTCGAATTCAAAGGTTACATTGCTGAAAACTTTGTACAAAACGAAGTGCTTAGCCTTGGTCTAAATCAAACATACTCCTGGCATAGCCAACACCATGCCGAATTAGAATTTATTTTCACACGCCCTGATGGGGAAATTATCCCAGTTGAAGTGAAAAGTGGGCAGCGCACCCAGGCCAAAAGCCTGAAATCTTATATCGAACGCTATAATCCCAAGCAATCTTATAAATTCACTGCAAATATTGGTGGTTTCAGGGATAGTAATTTACAAACACTACCAATTTATTACGCTGCAAATTATATCAACCGATTGATTTACAATGAACTCGAGTAGGGTACCTTAGGGACAGTCACGAGTATAAATCAATCGTGGTCTGTCCCCGAACGGAATCCCGCCGAATCCCGTTACTCAACTACTGCACAAACCTCCTTGCTGTTTATGCAAGGATTTAGTAAAGGCGCAGAGTGCCAATAAGTTTATTATTAAGTTCTAATTTCAACCGGAATACCAATCTGATTGATAATTGGAGTATAGATGTTTGTTTCAATATCAGGAGTCCTGATACTAATTATCAACGCATATCGCGCTTGATTCCCCCATCTTTGAAGGTTTGCCCGTTCCTTCCACCAGCCAACCACAGGATAAACAGCAACATGCCCCCGTTCTGCAAGCTCGGCTGCAGTACCGTTCCAAGTGTCAGAATGAATTGATCCAAGGTTTCGTAACATCTTCCCAAGCGTCCAATTGCCAGAATCTGGCGTAGCCGTCCGGCTATATTCCTCATCACGCGCCTGTTTGTTTATGCGTTGCTGGAACAAACCAAAGTTCTCCAAGGGTCTTTTAACATCAAATCTTAGACCATGCGATGCATACCGATACTTGCTTGCCCAGCCGCGCGCACCAGGATTGGGTTCGATAAAATAGGAAAGAGTAACCTTCATTTCTACCGGCGTTTCTCCCAACTCGTTTAAAATTTCAGTTGGCCAAGGTATCTGATGAATATTGATATCCTTGGTCTTTATCCCGCCTTTATCCTTGAAGTATGGCTGAATGTTATCTTGAGCTATTAAAGTTAATGCGCTTTGAGTACTCCAAAATAGCGCTTCTTCATTTGGGGTTCCGTATCCGCAAAAGCGCAGTAGTTGCCGATAGTCATCCTTCCGGCTCAAAGGACTGAAGTGACTTTTCATTGCATCAGTCCATTGCGCTGAATGAACAAGTAATGCGCGTAATGTTTCTGGCCAGCACTCTGGATATTGGGCCTGAACCATTGCAGCCAAGCGTGCAGCCAGTGCGGTTGCGCCACTAGTATCACCAAATGAAACAAGTTGCTTACCTATAGCGAACTGATGTCCGGTACTGAGTAGTTGCAATGCATCATCAATGTAGTCAGCGGTACCATCTACAGGGTTGATTGCCATATTCCCACCCTCCATCACTATGTCTGGCTTGACCGGCCATGCAGTTTTCCCCCATTCCATTGATGTGCAGCTTGAAGGGCCTATATCTCCTGAATTAGCAACAGGGTACCAACCATGATACCTCTGCTCATCAAGAAGTGCTTTTTCTGTGAAAGCACCAATTGTCAGTGCATTCCATGCTTGGCCAGGATCATGAATTGCATCGGTCATGTTGCTATCTGGATGATTGTGCCTTTTCCGAGGATCAGTATTGCCCGCAGAGAGTATGACTAATCGTTGTTGCTCATCCTCAGAGCCGTAAGATAATGAATCGATTGTAGCGGACCAGGATGATGGTCTACCCCGATCCCGATCATCAGATGCTGTGATAGCCATCGCAAAGACACGCTGCCTGTTTGGATTTATTTCAACCCGGTTAATGCTTTCACTTGTTATTGCGCCATATAGAAGTTTGTCAGTGTGTTGACCTGGGTCTGGGGATATTTTTACAGATTCTAGTCGGTGAGTTAGCTCGATCCTTTCACCAGATGAAAGTGGTTGGGTTAGATCACCATATATTGCTAGACCAGCCATTGGCGTCCCGTGCCCGTTTCTATCATCTGTTCCCCATGCGGGATCATAAGTGTGCATATCGGATGCACTTGCTATAGGCCTGAGTAGCGGGTGTTGTTCAGTGACGCCAGTATCCAAGATACAGATAGTGGGGGCGTTGTCAGGGGGTAGAACCAACTGCTTCAGTGCATCGTCAATCCATTCCCGTTGTTCAATACGATCCATTCTGGTGTAGAAATCGGCAGTTTCTTTAGCAAAGCGTAACTCTGCGATAATTCCCAAAACCTGGATAGATTGAGCTATTTGTCCCCGTGTACCGCGTACAAGTAGCACGGTTCGATCCAAGAAGTGTATGGCCTCATCACTGACGTGTAAATCCATTTTGCCTGCATGCTGGCGCAGAAGATCTTCGTGATTAACTTTGCCAGTATGCCGTAGCCAGATCTCCCACCAAATTACTTGGTCAGCTTCGGGGAACAATTCCGAATTATCTGTCCACAATGCCTCCAGTACGGCTAGCTTAACCTCTGATATTCCTTCAATTAAATCTTTGTGCTTAGGATTACTGCCAGCTGTATCTTCCTCCAAATACTGAAGGGTTCTATTTAGAAAGAAACTCAATTTACCTTCTGGAACAAAGACGGTAGCGATTGTCTTCCCATCAATTTGCTTAATTGCGCAAAGCTCAATACCACTGCGTTGATATTCTAAGCTTCCAAATTTTAGGTCAAAACCTGGCTCACTCTCGAAAGCCAAATATATGCCCCAGCCTGCATCGAGTCCAATCGCTTTTTGATAAGAGATGAGATCTGCCTCTTTCTCTTGTATTTCATTTAGTTGAGTCAATAGATGTTCGGCATGGCTTTGTCGATTACGCTCTGGGAGATTGAGACTAAGGCGACCCCCACCAAGCGGCCTAGTGTACATGTGGGTGACAGCTGTATCTTTAATGAGGATATGTGGAAGGCGCCCCCTGCTTACATCAACCATAAATTCTCCTTGCTGGTGAGGTTAAATATTCCGGATTGATTGTTGCTCTCTAATTGCCAGAAGCAAATCAACCCCTTTAACTTGACCCCTATCATGAATAACAACATCCTTAATAGCATTCGCGCAAACTTTAGTAATATCGCCGTAACTTAGACCCGAGGAAGCATCAGTAATCTTAGCCCAATTAATTCGTGAATTTGTATACCCAACCAACTTGGATTTAAATGTAGCCAGTATCTCTTTCTTTTTCGGTAATTTATATTCAATAACATCATCAAACCGACGGAACAGTGCATGATCCAGAAGGTCTACATGATTGGTAGCTGCTACTAAAATACTATCTGAATTATCAGATTCAATCATTTGTAAGAAACTATTAAGAACCCGCCTTATCTCACCAACATCATTATCTAACCCACGGTGCGAACCGATACTATCAAACTCATCGAATAAATAGACACCACGCGTCCGCTGAATTGCATCGAATATCAAGCGGAGTTTTGCTGCTGTCTCGCCCATAAACTTAGTCATCAGGCTGTCAAGCCGGACCACAAATAACGGCAATCCTAATTCTCCAGCTAAAACTGATGCAGTCATAGTCTTACCAGTACCAGGGGGACCTACAAGCAGGAGCTTTTTACGGGGTGCAAGACCATGTGAGCGAATTTTCTGTATCTGCACATGTTCATTAATTAGGCGAACCAGTCGATTCCCAATGCTACTAGGCAGAATCATATCTGGTAATTTCAACTTGGGGTAGAATACTGACAGTAGACCAGACAGCTCACCCCGTGGTTTGGCTAGAGGCACGAGAGTACTAGTTTTTCTAGATCTTAATATCTTTGCCTGATCGATCAAGTCTCGTAATTCACGGGCAAGCTTTCCATGGCCCAGCTTAGCTTCATGTGCAGCCAACTGCATAGCAACAGCGTTAAATTGAGACTCATCACCGTCTGCATATGACCGCAAGAGGGCTTTTAGTTGTTTTGCACTCGCCATGCCCTGATGTCCTCATTAAATTAAGCGTTTATCAGTGAAGGATAAAACTCTAGGCTCGAAAAGTCTACAATTATTACAATCAATCAGAGATAGGCCATGATTAAGCTGGCATTACACCCCTGTTCTTAAATCAATCGGTCAAATCAATCGGGACAAACCACGATTAAATTGACTTTTGAATTCCGTGCACCATTTCTTTCACCACCAACTCAATAATTTCACGCAGCATTCTTAATTCACCAGTAATATTTTTCCCGTCGTTATTGGATTGCACTTGTTTATACAATTCGCCTGCAGCAGGAATTATATCCACCAGCATTTTATTGATTTCTTTTTCACACAATTTTTCTGCTAAGCCCAAGTTACGCCCAAACGCCAGAATGTCAGGGTAGCTTAATTCTGCCAGTGTTTTCGCATTGCCCATGGGTTGAGAAAGTTCAGCATTTAGATGAGTCCCTTGTTGCTTGTAGATGGCTGTACACAGCAGGTCATAAAATGGGGCAAGTTCGAAGCCATTTGGGCCTAAAAAACAGCTCAGGTTTTTTAGGTGGGCATCGTCATTACCCACCAATGCATTAAATAATGCCCATTTGAATATTGATAGTTCATCTGTTATGAACGATAACTCATCTATTATGTATTATCGAGATGGGTAAACTGAATCAGTTAACTGATGCGCTAGAGCAAAAAATCGCTTCGAATGGCGTGCTAAATAGTGATATCACTAATTATTATATAGAACCCTTGGGCTAAGGCGGGCTAGGAATTTTTTAAATCACTGGCTTGTCAAAAGCCTTGAAACCCTAGGCCCTGAGCAGGGCAAAGAGCTTGTGAATCGTACTCAAGTGCCCACTGGGCGATCTTATTTACACAGTTAAATGTCTTTTACACGACCCCTTTTGGTAATTTACGGTTGAAACCCACCCCCTAGTTCCCCTATAATTAGTACATAAGTGGATTGGGAGTTCCCGGTCGGCGCTATAGCCTCGGTGAGTTTCATCGGGGCTTCTCGCTTTTTGGCAGTGGATAAATTATCATTCCGCGCCCTCTATAGTCGCTACCAGCATTATCTCGACCGCCCTCACAATAAAACTTCTCCTTTAAGACCTCAAAGGCACGGTTTTTTTGCTCTGGCTTTAAGAAATCCAGCCCAATAGGGCGTGCAACCAAATCAGCAAGTTGTAGACCAGAAGACATAACTTTTTTATCTGAAAATAGAACCTCAAAAGGGAGCGGTATTTCTAGCCGATTGTACCCATCACAGACTCTTCGAAACTCTAACTCCAGTTCACGATCCTCTTTTTTGCCTCGGCACTCTACCACCACATGTGTTTTCTTTTTGTGTTGATTTTTTTCCTTGAGGAACTCATGCAGAGCTTCCATGCAGTAACCCAGCGCGATATGGTATGGATTAGAATCCATATCTCTTTGGTTGTTAAGTTCACGCTTATCAATAGTACAACTGATTAAAATAAAGTTACTACAGTCAATAATATTGGCTAACTGGTCTATGAACTGATTTTTCTGATCACGATTACGAAAAATATTAAACGCACCCTTTTCTTTGCGAATTTCATGTTCATGCAGAACCACCTGATCATGACCAAAATAATTGAATTTGAATTTTTCCAGGGCCGGAACAATCACTTCACTATAATGGCGTTTATGAAAGACACAAAATGCAAGTACAAATATGGGGTACTTATCATCGATACTCTGCAAGCTATGATCACCACTTTCATCCACATAAACGATGTACTTGCTAAATGGCGTGTCTACCTCATCAACCTTTTGCTTAGAATGTTTTGGTCGAGAGGAGACTTCAATATCAGTCTCGAATAATGGTAGTTGCTTGTCATTCAGATCGATCATCAATAAAACTTCCATTCTATATATCTTGTGTTTTATTTGGTAGGTATTAGCTGCTGTCACACCTGTGTTTTTCGCCTACAGACAATACGAAGATAAAATATTGATTAGTCCTCAGAGCCTAATACCCCATGATCGGCACCACCGGCGGTCATTGCACCTAAGAGCTCCCGGACTTTATCAACACCTACTTTATAGGTCTTCCAGTGTTTACACTGCACATAAGTTTTTTTGCCGTCTTTTCGTAAAACAAGATCAACCCCACCATCAGGCCCCGCTGGTGTTTCTATTACCATATAGCCCTGGTCTTTGAAATAACTACCAACAAATTGTTCAAATTGCAGCCAGCTCAGGTTTCGGATTTTTTCTATGGAGCGATGGGATTTAAAAATCGCAGCTTTATTCCGGTTATGCATAAACGAAACAAATGCGGCTATAAGGAATAGTGCACTGAATAAAGGCCAGACTTTTGTCGCGGCTATACCAAAACCAGCGGTGATGGTATCTGCCGCAAAGTAACTTTTAATGTATATGGCAGCGGGATAGCACAGAGCCGCTAAAATGACCCCTACCGGCCAGGGTAATTTTGAAATATCGCTGAATATTGAAGACCTTCGTGCCATAACCCCTTCCTTTTTGTCCGTATTCCTCAGTTTACTATGCTTTTAGAAAACTAAAGCAGAATCAATCGTGGCCTGCCCCCAAATTACCACCGCAGACTAAGCCCAAGCTCATGTGTTGCAGCGTATAAGCATTTCTATGCGGTCTATTTATATTCAGGATTGCTAGTGAAACCCTGAGATTTCTCTTATACTTAGGGTTGAAAAGGAAATGATTACCATTTCTGATAAGGAGGAGTTAGTCATGTACCAAATCAATATTAGAGTCGCCTTCACCCTGATACTACTGTCTATGTTTATGAGCTTGTCTGTAATTGCTGCTGAAGATGAGAGAACTGACGGCATCGCAATTGCCTGGACAATGGACATAGTAGATGGCAAAGGTGATGCCTTTAAAGATGCAATTAAAGATTTTAACAAGCTTTATAACAAAAAACCCAGAGCTTTCAAGTGGCAATGGTATCTTGTTATGACAGGACCAGACACTGGAAAATATATCGCCCGTAGTGCTAACCATAACTGGGCCGATATGGATGCCATAGAAGGTATCTGGGACGAGGAGCTGTCAGACTTCTGGGCTTTAAATGTCGCACCTTTTATCGAAAATGCAGAGCGCTTTATAACTAGAACAGATTCTGAAATACCAAACTGGCCTGAAGGGAAAGAAGATAAATTCTTCACCTTGCAAGAGATATATGCTGAATCATGGGGCGATTTTAAAGACATTAGAATTATCCACGAGACTTTGCGAGGAGCAGGTGCTTTCAAGGCTGTCGATGGACTTTCAGCTGAAGTTGCACTTAGCCAGCCTAATACAGCAACTCTAGTGTTTGCAGCTAGTTCTCGGGCAGATACGAACGGCCCATCGCCATCGTTTAGGGAAACCAGGAAAACCCAAATGGGAGAAGATGAGTTGAAGAGCTTACTTAAAGTTCATAACGATAGCTATAAAGATACTCATTCAACTTTGATGAAATATTTACCTGAATTTAATGAGACAAAGTAGAACCTAAGCTTAATTTGATAGAAAATACTAACTACTTCGTATCTTGAGGTGGTTTTTTTTTGCCTACATGGGTGTAGGTAGATCGTGGAGCACATGGATGCGCGTGAGCGATCTATTCACGCTGCCCCGGTGTTTCAAAAAAACCCGACCAAGGAAAGCCGAATTCAGGACAGAATGGGGCCAGATTAAAGCGCCAGTTCTTTGAACACATTTGGTCGGTGGCAAACCAGATATGCTTCAAAACGGTTAACAACTCGGGGAGGCATATACTGGCTTCGGCCCTGTGCGCCGTCTTTTTGTCATTTTAGCTCGCTGATTTAAACAGCGAATGGCATATTTACGGTTATGCCCGCAGACAGAACATAATTCATTGCGAATGATGATCGTTGCTTTTTCCTTGATCGCCTATAACGGGCCAGTATAACTTTAAGATAAGCCTGACGCTCGTTTTTACCCACATCACAGTCCTCAAATTTCGGTTGCAAGTCTATTATGAGTCAATGCGCGCATGTCAATTGCTGTGGAAAATCAGCTAGTTTTAATGTATGCTGATGGGAATGGGGGTTCAGTATGTATTTAATAAATAAACAGGGGGTTCAGCATGTATTTAATAAATAAACAATGTTCGAGAACTAAACGCTGGGCTAATAGAACTCTTCTATTTGCGCTACTACTCGGCCTAACTTCCTCCGCTTTCTCTACTGGGGATGTATTTGAACTCAGAAAATCGACATTTGATGGCGGCGGTGGCTTATCAATAGGTGGTAACTTCCAGCTCACAGGTACCATTGCTCAACACGATGCGGGGTCATCACAAGGCGGTATTTACCGCATTCAGGGTGGATTCTGGACCGCACCACCACTTCCAGATGCATTATTCAGTGATAGTTTTGAGAATCCCTGATAGCCCACCAATACAGGCCTTATTCAACTGAACTGTCTAGTAAAAGACGACCAATGTTTAGCTTCATATTTAAAAAAAAGAGGAAAGCCATATGCGCAGAATTATTTTGATATCTCTATTATTTATCTGTAATACAGCCATGGCTGGTTTGATTGAAACCAGTTTTACCTACCAAGGCGAATTACAGGTAAGCAATATGCCGGCCAATGGCCAATACGATTTGACATTTGAATTATTTGATGCCGATTCAGGTGGTCTGTCAGTTGCAGGATTAGTGACTCTTGAGGATATCATTGTGACTGATGGTATCTTTACGACAGAGCTGGATTTTGGAGCCTCAGCCTTTGCAATCGGGCAGCTGTGGATGGAAATCAGTGTCCGTGATGGTGCTAGTATAGGTGGCTTTCAAAGCTTGTTGCCACGTCAAAAGTTGACAGCAACGCCGTATGCGCTGCATGCTGAAATGGTGGCGCTGGATGCGATTGGCAGCAGTGAAATTGCCGATGGTAGTATTACAGGCAATGATATCGCCAGCAATTCAATTGACAGCACTAACATTGTCGATGGTCCAGGCTCTAACCTGAATGCTGATTTACTCGATGGCTCAGACAGCTCAGATTTTGCCAGCCAAGCCGACTTGGTTACCAATACATCATCAATTGCAGATTTACAGGCGCAGATTACTAGTCTGGCCGCTCAGGGGTCACCTCCACCTACCGTTATCGGTTTTAGCTCCCAATCATCAAACGGGAGCTTCTCATTTGGAGGAGAGACCGGGTCTCAAGCTGCTAATTTGATGTGTATCTCATCTTTTCCGGCCAACAGTAACGCTCATTTTTGTAGCGTTGATGAAGTTGAGCGGGCAGTTACAGCAGGTAACATAGCGAGTTCTGTGAACAATCAGGAAACCTGGACGATTTATCATAACTTCAATAGCTCAGGATCTACATCCGAATCCACGTTCAATACCTGCCAGGGTTTGCTTAAGAATGTGAGTGATTTGGGAAATGGTATTACCTTGACCATTCTATTGAATCAAACCCCACCCGGCAGCGGTACAGTATCAGGGGATCGGGTTAATTTACGTTCCAGTAGGCAATGTAATTCATTTTTCCCTGTCATGTGTTGTGGTTAAGCTGCCACACCAAAATCATCCCATTATTAACTTTCCGAAAGCAGAAGCTACCTAAACAGGTAGCTACGGCTATTCACGCAGTATTGTAGTGGTCAAGTTATTTTGGCCACAGAATAGTATTCATTCCAGTAATCTGCTTCTGTAACATTAGGCGCTTTACCATCATTGTGCTGATGTGGCCGAACCTAGCTGTAATATCCAATAATATAATCCATGATCGCTATTTTTGCTTCAATCAAAGAGCGATACCCCGTTTGTGGTACCCATTCTGACTTCGCGGAAATCGGGAACAGACCAAGATCAAATTATCAAAGCACTTTTGAATTAACACGAAATACAAAATCTAACACTATTATCTGGCCGCATTGAAGCGGTCTTTAAAATCACTCAGTCCATAGCTTATCCTGACAGATTTAGCTTTTGTAACCCGGCAAACCGACCACTGTCAGGGTCTGGACCAGATACGCTGGATATCTAAGTGATTCCATAAATCAATCGGGGACAAACCACAATTAAATTGATGCCTGAACTCTATGCACCATTTCTTTCACCACCAACTCAATAATTTCACGCAGCATTCTTAATTCACTGGTAATATTTCTCCCGTCGTTATTGGTTTGCACTTGTTTATACAATTCGCCTGCAGCAGGAATAATATCCATCAGCATTTTATTGATTTCTTTTTCACACAATTTTTCTGCTAAGCCCAAGTTACGCCCAAACGCCAGAATGTCTGGGTAGCTTAATTCTTCCAGCGTTTTTGCATTGCCCATAGGTTGAGAAAGTTCAGCATTTAGATGGGTTCCTTGTTGCTTGTAGATGGCTGTACACAGCAGGTCATAAAATGGGGTAAGTTCGAAGCCATTTGGGCCTAAAAAACAGCTCAGGTTTTTCAGGTGGGCATCGCCATTACCCACCAATGCATTAAATAATGCCCATTTGAATATTGATAATTTGGCTAAGCCTTTGCTGCGACAAATATTACTGAAATCGTTTAATTGCGTTACATCGCTTTGGGTGTATTTATCCGCCCGGCTTAAACCGAGTAACTGGCAACCATCCAGTACATGCAAGCGGCTTTGTTCAGGGTAGTGGCCTGCTCGATCAAATCGTTCGATGATGTAAACCGGTTCAGGGACATAACTGACGGTGGTTTTTGGTACGCTTAAACCCAGCTTTGCAGCCAGGTTCATTACAAACCATTCATTTCTTGCGGTTTGCCAGTAAAGATGCGGCTTTGAGTGTTCCGGTTTTAAAATATGCGAAGATGGCATTTGACCAATGGGTTCCAGGAAATCACCCTTATGCGCTATCAGCAACATTTTATGCTGTGCACCCGCAAGTGACATTCGCTTTGCCGAATCCGCATTTAAGGGCGCATCGGGCAAGCGCGAAATTCTGCGGCTGAGCTCTTCTCTGGATAGCGGCATAACACTACCAGCAGGTAAGTGGCTATCCGGTAGTAATAATGTGATTGCTCCCGCAGACTCAGCTCCGCAGGCTTCCAGCAAACCAAAAGCATCGGCCGAGGCAACTTTTACATCGTGCGCGAGCAAATCTCTGGCACCCTCTTCTGGCAAAAGATTATCAAAAAACCACTGAATATGGCGCCTCGTAGAACCATCGGTCTGTTTTTGTTTTGCCAGAACAATATGCCTAGACAAAGGAAAACTCTGCGGGTTATTCAACCAGCCAGGTGTGTAGGTGAACGCCCAGATATCATTCTCTTCTGACAATACGCCAACCTGATCTGCATTTATGTAGATATTCAGTTTGCGCATTATTTTGAATAATCGGCTAAGTTATTAACATCATCCTGGAGTACTGCTTGCTCCTGTTGCGAAATCGAAGGGGGTAAATCGAGATATATATCGATACCCAGCATTTCCAACAATTTGAACACCCGTCCTATCTCTACGGTTTCTTTGCCATTTTCGAAGTTACTAACAAAAGTAATACCGTTACCAGATAACAAACCCAGTGTTGATTGATCTAGCGATTGTTTTTTTCTGACTTTTCTGGCGATAAAGCTTAAATCGTGCAGGTTATTAATTTTGATGGACACAATATTTACACCATAATTTATTCGTTCGCATAAAAATAGCATTAAATAGCTCTTTTAGCAACATATTTATGCGTTCGCAGTTGTTTTGTTATTTATACTGAAATATTATGATAATTTATTCGATCGCATAAATATTTCAGCTATTACTGAATTATTTAGCAGATCTTGTACCACGACATGCAGGAAACATTGAACATCCCCAAAACTGTGCCCCGGGATTTGGGCCCTTTTTATCTGTATTTCTCAGTTTACTACGCTTTTAGTGCCATTCGGGACAGATCAGCCTTAGCCCTATTCTCCCGGGTAGTTAGTCAATCTCTTTTTTGTGCTAGTATTTTGCTCTAAGGGAAACGGACTTCACCCAAAAAGAGAAGAAACATGGCAGCAACTATTCCTAAGAGCGCATTGAGTTGGTGCGTGTCAATTTTATTATTTACCTCAACTGGTATTTCCGCAAATCAGCAACACACTCAATTGAGGAAAACTTTACCTGACCCCCAGTTATCCATAACACCTGAAGCTAAGTTAAATACTAGCAAAACTGTGTCCAATCTAAATAAGGACAGGTCAATTCAAGCTATGAATGCTGGTATCCAACAACTGGGATATTTAAAAGCATCTAACACTGGCTCCAGTGACTGGTTCGGTATTTCCGTAGCGATTTCTGGTGACACCATGGTCGTTGGAGCATCGCTGGAAGATAGCAATATTATTGGTATAAACAACGGTGATGGTAGTGACAATTTAGCCTCTAATTCTGGGGCAGTGTATGTATTTGTCCGTAGTGGTAATAGCTGGCAGCAGCAGGCTTACCTAAAGGCCTCAAACACTGGGGGTGGTGATGAGTTTGGTTTTTCCGTCGCAATATCAGGAGATACCATTATCGTTGGTGCGCCACATGAAGATGGGAATGGTACCGGGGTAAATCTCGGTGATCAGGACAACAATGAAGAAAGCAGCTCCGGAGCCGTTTATGCATTCACCAGAACGGCAGGTATATGGACACAACAAGCGTATATCAAAGCCTCGAATGCCGAGTTTAACGATCGCTTCGGAAAATCCGTATCAGTTTCTGCTGACACCATGGTAGTTGGTGCATACCTTGAAGATAGTTCAGCTACTACTGTTGATGGTGATGCCGATGATAATTTAGCAGATGACTCCGGCGCAGCTTATGTTTTCACTCGCACCGGAGACGAATGGTCACAATCAGCTTATCTTAAGGCTTCTAACGCTGAGACCACAGATTACTTTGGCTATGCAGTAGCGATCTCAGCAGACACAATAGTTGTAGGTGCCCAGAATGAGGGTAGTAATGCCACCCAGATAAATGGTGATCAGGGCAACAATCTTGCGTCTTTATCAGGTGCAGCTTATGTATTTATCCGTACAGTAAATAGCTGGGAACAACAGTCCTACCTTAAAGCTTCTAATTCTAATTCCAGTGACAGGTTCGGGTTTTCGGTAGCAATTTCTGGGGAAACTATAGCGGTTGGTGCACACTTTGAAGATAGCGCTGACACCGGAGTTAACGGTACAGGGACTAATAACTCAGCCTTCAGCTCAGGCGCTGCTTATGCCTTTAATAGGACCAACACCACTTGGACTCAGCAAGCCTACTTGAAGGCTTCAAATACAGATAACACTGATCTGTTCGGGTTTTCTGTAGCTGTTTCCGGAGACCTACTGCTGGTTGGATCACGCCTGGAAGATAGCGAATCGGTAGGTATCAACCAGGATGACAGCAATAACCTGGCCGATGGTTCCGGCGCCGCCTACAGTTTTATCAGGGAAGCGGGAATATGGCAGCCACTAGCCTATATAAAAGCTTCAAATACCGGCGAGGGGGATAAATTCGGTGTAGCCGTGGCAGCATCTGCGAGCACTCTGCTCATCGGCGCCTTAAACGAAGACAGTAATACCACTGAAATAAATGGTGATGAAGAGAATGACTTAGCCCCACTGTCAGGGGCAGCCTATGTTTTTAGTGTTGATAATATCGAGCAGATATTTATCGATGGTTTTGAGCCTAATTAACAGGCTGGGAAACTGGTGGGAAATAGGGGGTAGACTGAGCTGCCCCAATAAATTTTGTTGAGTATGGCTTGAAAAAGTAACTTGCTGGTGCAGGTCTATGGCGTGCTCAATGACTGGCTTGGCTGCTGTTCACCGACAAGCCATACCCTGGAAGAGTTTGCCAATCATCAGGCTGATCCGCTATTAAGTACCGAGTTATTAGTTATTGCAGGACACCCTAGCATTACCACAAAACAGCTGGCAAGGGCCGAATTATTGCGAGCTTTAAAGAAAGCCAGAGGCCAACTGAAACAGGCTGACACCGAGGCTTCAAATACCCATTTACAGTCGCTTAACCCCGTTTAGAGTATAATATATAATAAAGGACAGATTGAATTCAACTTTCAAGTGCAACACTATTTAAGCCACAAAAGACTTTACATGAGGTATGTGTTGAGATTTTGGATGAATGTTCAATGGAAATAAGTGATAATTAAGCTACTGATCGCCTACAATGAGCTAGGCAAAAGCTATTTTGCTTGATTCTCAAGCAGGATAATACTGGTTGAACGATTTGAGCTGTTTCAAACTCATTTGTTAATTGGAAAATACTGTGTATTGGCTTGGCTCATCCTACCCTATAAACCTGCTCTAATCGTATTAATGTGGAACCCGAAGCATGAAATATAAAAACTTTTCAGCCATCATACTAATCACTTCCTTCTGTAGCCTTGCGTCTGCTGAAAACGAAATTTTTGTTAATGGCTTCGAAATGGCTCCAGTTGTTCTAACCAAATTCAACCTTAACGACACCGGTATAGACTGGGCTCAGAATAGCCCACCGTCTGGGAGTATGACCTGCGTTAGCAACATATCCGCTGACCAAGACTGCCATCAAGGGCGAGATGCTGACCCCAGAACTAATAGCAATGCTGATGGACACGCCGGGTTTAGTTTCACTAAATTGGATATTAACGGGAACCCACTTAGCTCAAACGCTACCAGTTGGGCTTGTGTGAAAGATAATGTCACCCAGTTGGTATGGGAAGTCAAGACTGACTCTGCGGGGGTTCACAACAGAGGCAATGTTTATCAATGGGGAGGGTTAACGGCCATCGGGCGTGAGCATCCTGGGAGAAAAGGCACCTACTTTGATCCAAGCTGGAATAGTTTGGTCACAAACTCAAATGATAATAATTTTTGCGGATTCTCAAATTGGCGCCTACCTACAGTTGCGGAACTAACCTCTATTCTCAATCACTCCAGACAGGTACGGTTCTCGAGTATCCCGACAATAGATATGGACTACTTTCCAAATACAATGGGATCTGGTTATTGGACAGCTTCACCACATCTGGGTGGTGAGGGGACTATTGCACGGATGGTCAGCTTCAATACTGGCCGTGATCTCTTTTCTCTGCGAAGTGACTCACGCTTGGTACGCTTGGTTCGCACTGATCCGTGAAGCGCAAAGCCGTATTTGTGAAGGCTCTAGTACAGCTAGCGTGAAATGCAAGTCTATCTAAGTAGTGAATTTAGATCTTTATGAAAACCCAAACAAGAGGCAACAACCCAAGAATTGCCTAAACCCTGAATAAGGAAACAGTTATGAGACTAAAGCTATTATTGTTAGCATTAATGTTTATATCCCCGAGTTTGCTCGCAGAAAGATTCTGCGAAGCGTATATAACTGATGAATGGCCGGATGCTAGGTATGAAATAAACACAGCAGATGAGGTTGTGCTTGATGTAGTAACCGGGCTGATGTGGAAAAGGTGTAGCGAAGGGTTGTCGGGAGAAAACTGTGAGACTGGAATTCCTTTCTTACGTGGCTGGAGCGCCGCCCTGGCCATCCCTCAGACTTTGAATTTAACCGGGTTTGCCGAATATACTGATTGGCGGCTACCTAATATTGAAGAATTACGCAGCATTGCTGCCATTAACTGCGACAGTCCGGCTATCAATGAAGTCGCATTTCCGAACACAGACCCTCTTTTGTTCTGGACATCTACGGCAATTAGGCACGATCATAGTCCTGCCTGGAACCTCAATTTTAGACGCGGAGAAAGCATCCCCGCCAATAGTGGTGCTGGTTCCTATGTACGCTTGGTACGCACTCCAAACTAGAGAGTGCGCCCTTGATATATCCACGCATGAAATTTTCTATGATCTTTGAGTTTATGAACGCCTTTAATGTGCTTAGAGTATTATGGAGCTCGTTGCATCAACTTTATAGGTGAAAAAAGACATGAAAATAATCAAATTGCTACTAGTTGTTTCAGTAATGACCACATCTTTTACGCTACTGGCTAAAGAGGATGCCAAGGGTTCCAGAGATCACCCCTTAATCAGCAGATACCCAGACTTCTATATTAAGCAATACGCCCAAGCTGAATTTGATGAGGCTAAACTTATAGTTGCCAAGTTTGATGAAAAAGCCAAGCAAGCCGAGACCATAACAGTTACAGGCAGGGTCACCAATATTCGCTATGCCGCCCGGCAAAAAGATGCAAAAGTTAGTGTATTACAGCTTTACAGGAATTATGAAAATGCACTTAAAAAACTTGGAGCGGAGTTTATATTCACTTGTAGAAACGAGAGCTGCTTTGAACCCTACAGATCAGGCACTGGAGTTCTTGTAAGCAATTGGGTGAATGGACGCAATAACTTATATAAAGGAATATTCTCAACGATACATGGGGACTTTGGAATACTAACTGCATCGTTATCCCCATCTGCCAACGAAAAAGCTTATATTATGATTGCAGTTAGTGCTGATCATATAAACGGTTACAGGTCAATACAAATGAGCATTGTTGAAGCTGAAAGCCTGGATATAGAAAAAATAGCTATAGGCAGCCCCGATGACCTACACAAAGCCATTACCGCGCAAGGTAAAGTTGTGCTTGAGGGTGTGTATTTCGAACATAACAAAGCCAGTATTAAAGCTGAGTCCGCCGACACCCTGGAAATAATTGCCGCCTACCTTGAAGCTAACCCAAACAGTCGTTTTTATGTTGTTGGGCATACCGATAGCAGTGGCAGCTACGAATACAACCTTAAACTTTCAAGCAATCGGGCGCAGGCAGTGCTGGACAAGCTGATACAAAGCCACAATATCAGCCCTACCAAGCTCAAAGCCGTAGGTGTAGGTTCGGTATCTCCCGCAGCCAGTAATGTTGATGAAGATGGTCAGGCTAGCAATAGGCGCGTTGAGTTAGTGCTAATGGGGGCGGAACCTTAATCCCATTCGGCTCTGTCCCCTGATTTCCCGTAACTTCCAAGGTGACTGTAATATGAAACTACTGGCAACTATTTTAGTGCTTTTTGTGGCGCTATCGCATATCGGCATTTTGGTTTTGGAAATGTTTTTTTGGGATCATCCTATTGGTCGCAAAACCTTCTCCTTAACGCCCGAGGAATCTGCAATATTTCTTCATTCGTGTTAAGCGATATTGAATACGCCATCAAACTTCATAATTTGCTCTGTTGATGAGTAACGGACTTCATCACTTTTCATCGCACCATTCAACAGTGACAATGAAAAAATCTTTCTCTACAGCAAAATAAAATTGCCAGCCCAGCTTGGAACAGATGCGCTGCACCAGTTGCAACCCCAGCCCAAATCCTGCGGAGTCATGGTGTTCTTCGTTATTAGTTTCAGTGGCCAGGGGGTTAGTAATGCGGAGCGTGTTACTTGAAATTTTCAGCTCTATGCGGCCATCGGCAGCGTACATAAAAGCATTTCTAACTAGGTTTGAAATGACAATGGCAAATAGGTCGCTTTCAATATTAAGGGTCTTAATATCAATATGGCTACAAATATCAATTGCTCGGTTGTTAAGCAGATAACGATGATTATTGATAATTTGCTCACAGAGATCAGGAACATTAACATCGCTTTTGGCAGCAGGTTGTTCAGATTCACGCGCCAGCCATAATAGTGCGCTAGAGAGCCGTCTCATATTCGCGCTGGCCTTGAGGGCACGTTGCACCGAAGGTTGGCAGATCTCACTGCTTTGCAGGTTCAGGGTGTCCAGGCTGGCCTGAATAATCGCCAACGGTGTGCGCAACTCGTGGCTGGCGTGCTTTAAAAATTGTTGTTCACGCTGATTGAACTCCTTTATTCGATCCACCCCCTCGTGCAACTGTGCGGCAAGTTGGTTCAGCTCTTCAATGGGAAAGTTGGTACTCGGAGGTTGATCCGGATTCCTCCCCAGGCTGGCTGCCCACCGGCTGAGCAGTGCCAATGGCTCTGTGGTACGACGAATCAGCCACCTCACCATAAAGAACAGTGATATAAAGATAATCAACGTCAACCAAAACGCTTGATTCAGTGCTGTTTTGAAAAAAGCCAGGTATACCGCCTCAATCTCTGTGGCGTGATGACGGCTCAATAAAAAAAGTTCGCCGTAATCTTTATCAATATGACGCAGCAGATAGAGGTAATCAACAGTTCCATCCGCATTGGTGATATTTGCCTCCATCACTTCTCCACGGGTAACAGGCGGATCAAAATGGCTTTGTAACGACGCGGGTATATCCTGCCACTGCCGGTAGGCGCTAAAGGTTTTGCCACGCGGCAAAGGTGAATCGGGATTCTCAGCAACTTGTCGGGCCAATGATTGAGCTTCAAGCTGCATCAGGCTATTGGTGTTTAATTTAGCGGCGTGCCAGGTGAAAAAAAGTAGTATGAGCAGACAAACAAAAAACAGCCCCGTGCCAAGCCATAACAACTGCCAGCGCACTTGTTCGGCCAGTGTTCTGGTGCGTTGGCGACGCTCAGCCATCTTTTTTTCTAAGGCACAGGCCAGTGCCGACCAATGTGTGGATCAGTGGGTAAGCAAATGGTTTGTCCACGGCCTTACGCAGTTGGTGTAACTGGACATTAAAATTTCCGGCATCCACATCACTATCAGGCCAGGCATGATCTTCCAGCTCAGTTCGTGATACCACCTCAGGGCTGCGCTGCGCTAGCAACTCAAGTATTTTCCAGCCGGTCGGTGTCAGTTTGATTTCATCTCCCTCTCGCGTCGCCCTGAGCTCTTTGAAATACAGAGTCAGCGTATCGATTGATAGCTGGTCAGTTTGTGGTTGATCACGTCGGTGCAAAGCTTGTAAACGAGCCCACAGAAGTGGCATAGGGCAGGGTTTGACAACATAATCATCAATGCCCACCTGAAATCCTGTAAGCTGATCTGTGTTGGTATCACACGCGGTCAGCATCAAAATGGGGGTGAAATTACCTTGTTGGCGTAGCTGTTTGCACACTTCAAACCCACGCATTTTCGGCAGCATCAAGTCTAGAATAATCACATCAAACCGGCACTCCTGAGCCAGTATCAAACCTGATTCACCATGGTATGCAAAGTCACATTCAGCGCCCTGCAACAGCAGATAATCACTCATGGCGGCCGCCAGATCAGCATCGTCTTCGACGATTAAAATATTCATTTGCTGAGTGTTTGATCGTTATCAATTTTCACTAACTTACCCTGTTCGATTTTAAGTACCTTATCGGCGCAATCAAAATAACGGTCATCGTGAGAAACAACAATAATGG
This sequence comes from Lysobacterales bacterium, assembly GCA_021648125.1. GTDB lineage: Bacteria > Pseudomonadota > Gammaproteobacteria > Xanthomonadales > SZUA-36 > SZUA-51. Next base: position 14,322 of record JAKITK010000012.1, on the reverse strand, counting down.
TTTTCCCCTCTCTTTTAAGCGTTGGTAAGATTTCATTATAGAATATTTCCTTGAATAGTGGGTCTTGATCCGCTGCCCACTCATCAAGTAAAACAAGCTGCTTATTCTCGCAATAGAGTTGCAGCAAAGCCAAACGTTTGCGTTGACCCTGACTTAAATCAAGTCGGGACAACACCCCGTTTTTTGTTGTAACCACATCAGAAAGCTTCAGCCTTTCCAAAAGACCATGAATAATAGGGTCATCGCAAAAATTTCCATTTCCATCAATAATCTCTTCAAAAAGACAAAAGTCCGCCGTGATAATGGAAAAGTTATTACGAAAGGCTTCGAGTCCATCTGGTGCAACCATTTTGTCATTCAGGTAAATATGACCGGCATCCAGTGGGCACAAGCCACATAGGATTTTCAGCAGAGTGGACTTTCCACTGCCATTTCCACCGATTATCAGGGTGATTTCGCCGGGATTAAATTGGCAGGAGATGGGGCCAATATGAAGCCTCTCTGCTTTATCGTTTGTGCCCAAGTGATAGGAATATTCAACCTCCTCAAGCGCCAGCTTTGCCTCTGAAGAGCTCAACTTCTCAGGTGTTTTCGGGCGCTTTATCTTATCCCATTCTTCGACCTCTGTTAGTTGCAAGCTGTCAATTTTGTCGAAGGCGACTCTTGCATCAACCAGTTCATCAGAACTATTAATAATCGTCTCAATCGGTTCCAGCAAAAACAGCAAGGTAATCACATAACCTACAATAATCTCTATGGATAACGATAAATGATTTCCAGCCAGGAAAATAATAACCCCCAACATCGCAAACAACAGCAGTTGTGCCCATTGTTCTACCACGGCAAGAAAATTGAATATCCGCCTGCTTCTGTTACGTATCTCATCCGAAGTAGAGAGTATTTTGCGGGTTAAAAAATATTTTCGGAAGTCATTAAGTGCCAGTTCCTTGGCGCCTGAAACCACGCGCTGGAAATGACCCATCATCAAATCAGTTGTCTCTCGAATAGCAACACGATCTTTTTTTGTATACCAAAGCAAACAGAAAATTGTAAAAAAACTCAGCACAAAAAAAACCAGCACAATACCCAGTAGCTCTATTGACAAATATGCCATATAAGCAATGCCAAAAATAACGATAACAATATTAATAATCAGTGCGGGCAGTACATGGAAAAACTTTTCTGCGGTTTCAAGATCAGCTGTCAAAGTCGCAATCACTTTGGGCAAACCGATACTTTCCAATTGGGGCAGCGGTGTTGCCATAACCCGGCGAATCATTTTCACCTGAATATCGTAACTGACATTGACCGCCATTTTGACAAAAAGAAAATCGTTGCTAAGGCCAACGATAAACAAGACGAAAATGGCGATGAAAAAATATTCAGCGCCATATTTCATGTTTTCAAGCTGATTGCCTATCGCGTCACTGATAATGGCAATCACGCTCATGCTCGCCATGCCCAGAATAATGCTCATGGGTATGGTGATCAATAGATACCATTTGTATTTTAGATATAACGCTTTGTACATATAGACTTGCCGGTTAGGTGCTTATGTACATAATAATTCAGGTGGTATTAATAAGGCCTTAAGGCAGCACTTGAAAAATCAGGGCAAAATTTGTGTTCGGATGTAAATGGATATCAAAAATATTTTGGCTTCCAAATAAGGCCACCGAAAATTATCTTCATTTTATCTTTCATATTTCTACACTTCTTCACATCCTTCCAGATATTGCCAAACTCAATAAAGTTAATTTTGATTGGGTTATTTGTCTGGATGTTTTTAGTCAGTCCGTAAATTACTTTTTCATTTTCAGGCTCATAGGTGCCGAACATTCGATCCCAAATCAGTAAAATACCGGCATAATTTTTATCAATGTACTGAGGGTTTGAGCCATGATGAACACGGTGTACCGATGGCGTATTAAACCAGCGGTCTAATATCCCCAGGGTTTTTATCCTATTGGTGTGAATCCACGTCTGATATTGCACCACAAATATCAATGCAATAATGGCCATGAAGGGATTAAAGCCGATGAGAATCATCGGGATTAAAAATACCCACCCAATAAAACCCTCAACAATACTTAATCTCAAGGCGATGGTTAAATTGTAATCCTGTGATGAGTGGTGAACGCTGTGAAATGCCCACAAAATTCGATGCTCATGCTCAATACGGTGCATCCAGTAATAGGTAAAATCAGCTGCAATAAGGGCTAAAAAAAACATCCAGATATTCATCGGAATTTCCCATGGCACAAGGTAATAAAAGGGTAGCAGAGCTACAACCCCAATGACCCCGGTCGCTACCTTTTCAGTGACCTGCCCCATAAAAAAAATCACAATATTTGCAGCAGAGTCTTTCCATAACCGAGGGGTGGTTGAGAAATAGTCAACAATCATTTCAATGATAGTGATGGTGATATTGATGATAAAAATAGCCCCAATGACGAGCCATATTGGTGACACATCAAAAAGGGCGGTTATCTCTTCAACTGATAGCATGATAGTCCTCAAAAAATAGTTGCCAGTCTTGAATCAAGAACTACATTCTATTCCTTGGGGTATTAATAAGATCTTAAGAGAGCCATATATTTGGTCTTAGAGGATCAACAATCAACAGGAGGTACACCACATGAAAGATAATATTTTGCTGTCATCGTCCAGACAGCCTGAAAGTGATATGAGTATTATTACGATAAAAAATCTTTTTCAGTTTCATTAAAATTCTCCTATCCCCATTTTTTAAAGGGGAAGTAAATTGTTATTGTGTTTTCAGGATGATATCAAAAGGGCCATCTTCATCTTCGCCGGTATAGCGAACAAAATAAGGCAGTGAGGCCGCATCTTCTTTTATCCACAAGTGCAGTGGTTTGGATTTATTATCGGACAGTGTTAAATGGCGGGTTTTAATTTTCTGTTTGCCAACCTGAATGGTTTCAACCCCCAAGTCGTGAAGGCTCACTGTGCTGATTTCCAGCTCTTCAGTGTCCAGAATGTTAAGTTTTTTGGGTAACGGTTGAGTGCCATTTTTTTGAATAAACAGAGGCAGATTATTAAAAGTGGTATCGAAAGAACTCCGTAAAAACTCCTCTTTGTGGGTTGGTTTATTTCGATTTGAAAACAGTGTTTCTGACAGTGAAATTGCTTCTTTTGAATTGTCTGATGCTTTTCTTGAAAGGGCAAAAGAGAGACGGGAAAATTGCTTCGCCTCTTGGGTTGTCATCTTGTCTATCACAGTAAACTCTGCTAAAAATTGATCACCGTGAGCATTGACTTTGCTCCAGTGAGCCTCTCTTTCATACACTGTTTTACTATCGGATTTGACTAAGCCAACACCCTGTTGAAACGTCTCGCTTTGAATGCTGGTAATCTCAAAGTCTCCCGACCACCACGATGACACTTTAAGGTGGCTGTGTTCAATAACCGTATAGCCATCGCTGTTTTTGGACAGTTTTACTGTTACCTCTCCCACATCCTGCCCTGACGATAAAACATCATAATTCAGTACTCTGGACGCAGGCTCTTCCGCCATAACCGTGCTGAAAAAAAGTGCCAGCGGGGCGATATAAAGGGTTAATAATCTAGTGTTCATCATGAAGAGGCCTCCTTTTTATTTTGCGATGATTTTTTAAGAAAAAAGTGCTGTATATCAGCACCGATAGCGATCAACACCGGCACCAAAATCAGCATGATTACCGTGGCAAATATTTCGCCGTAGGCCAGAGAAACGGCTGCGGGAATCAGGTACTGCGCCTGTTCCGAGGTCTCGTTCATTAGGGGCATTAAACCAGCAACGGTGGTCACGGTTGTTAAAAAAATCGCCCTGAAGCGTCCAAGACCGGCGTTCATCAAGGCATCATGAACCGAGTTGCCTTGCGCTTTAGCCTGGTTATAACGGGTTATCAATACCAGCGAATCATTAACCACCACACCCGCCAACGCCAGCATACCGAGGAAGGAGAGAAAGCTCAACGGTAAGCCCATAATTAAATGTCCGATGGCCGCACCGATAAAACCAAACGGAATCACCGACATGATGATGAATGGTTGCCAGTAGGATTTCAGAGGAATGGCCAATAAGACATAGATGAGGACGCAGGTGAAGATCAGCGCTTTGATCAGATTGCTTTTCAAACTGCTGATCTCTTCCAGTTCACCCGCCTCCATTACAGTGACTTGCGGAATACGTTGCTTCAGATCGGGGATGAAATGAGCAAACATATCTTGCGAAATCTCTGAAGAGGCGACCTGACTTTTATCGATAGAGGCATAGATGGTATTGACCCGTTTTCCATCCCGGCGAGCGATGTAGTCGGTGACATAAGTGGATTCAATGGTGGCGACTGAGGTGAGTGGAAACCACTGGCCGTTGTCACTTTTCAGGCGAAGCTGCATCAGATCGGCAATGGTATTTCTGGAGGCTTCCTGACTCTTGACGATGACGCGCACTTCCTGGCGATCCCGTTGTACTCTTTGCGCCTCAGCGCCACCAAAATATTGGCCAATCTGGGTGGCGAGGGTCTCACTGCTAAAGCCAAGGTGGCGCGCTTCTGGTTTAACCTTTAAATAGAGTTCTGGTTTGCCACTTTTTAAGGCATCCCGCAGATTGCTAACGCCTTTGATTTGTTGCAGGTAGGCTAGCAGCTCCTGGCTGGCGGCTCTCAACCGTTCTTCATCCTTGCTGTAGAGGTCAATGGAAAAACCACCGCCGGTCTCTGCTGTGGCAGTGAATGTCAATTCAGTCGCCCCTTCAAGTCGCCCAACATGGGTTTGCCACTGCTGCAAAATAGCCATTGTTCCCAGTTCGGAGCGCTCGGCTGGCGGCGTGAGTTCGGCGTAGATCTCCACCATAAAGGCACCGCTCACCACCACAAGAATATGTTTGATCGGTTTGGCTGATAAACCGTGGCGCGTAAGCCACTCTTCATTAAGCGTATTGGCGATATCCTCAATTTTATTGGCATTCTCCAGGGTTAATCGGTAGGGTGCCCGTGTATCCATCTCAACCATCACACTAATCACCCGTTCTGGAATATCGGGAAAAAAGAGTGTTTTTATTTTTCCTTTCTCAATCAGCCCGAGACCTAAAATAGCCACCGCAACAAAGAGAATCAAAACGGTATAGCGCTGTTTTAGGCTCCACTCCAGAATTGGTTTATAAATTTTCTGAATAAACGCATCGAGATTGCCTTGGGCAAAATTCTGCACGCATCCCCAGCCGCGTGCCAGCCATGAGCGGTTATTCTGTTTTTCCTCAGACTCCAAAGAGATCGCTGCGAGGTGAGCGGGAAGAATAAATTTGCTCTCAAACAGCGAGAACAGTAACGCTAAAATAACCACCCCTGAAAAGCTGGCCATGATTTTGCCCAGTTCATTATCAATTAACATCAAGGGGAAAAAAGCGGCGACGGTGGTTAAAATGCCAAAAATAGTGGCGGTGGCAATACGTTGGACACCCTTTGCTGTACCTTTAACTGGATCCTTGTAATGCCTGCGCTCTTCAAACACGCTCTCTCCCACCACCACTGCATCATCTACTAAAATACCCAGCGCAATAATGAAACCAAAGGTGGTGATATCGTTCAGTGAATAATTGACCCACGGCGTGCCCATCACCGCTATCGCACCGCCAATCGAGATGGGAATTCCCATCGCCACCCAAAAAGCCAGTTTTAGATTAAGAAATAGTGCCAGCAGTATAAACACCAGTAAAAGCCCCAGCAGTGCATTATCTTTTAGCAGGTGTAGCCGCTCCGAGATATAATGGCTGGAGTCGGCCCAGGTGCTGATTTTGACTTCGGGTGGTAGTGTTGTCTGTAATCTCTCAACGGTTTTTTTAACAACACGGGAAATTTCAAGCAGGTTTTCAGTCCGCCCAATTAACACTTCCAGACCCAATGCAGGCTGGCCATTGAAGCGCACAATCACATCGTCATCTTCGTAGCTGTCGATGATGTTACTCAGGTCACCCAGCAACAGTTGGCTGCCATCGCTTTTTTGTAAAACCGGAATTTCAGCAAAGTCACGGTAATGATAACTCTGGTTATCTGCCCGTAACGCAATTCTAGCGCCATCGGTTTTCAGCGAACCAGCCTTAAACGTTAAGGAGGATTGCTGGATTTTTTCAAGCAGATCATTGATGGTTAGATCATATTTTTCCAGTGCTTCGGGATGAACCTCAATACGAATCTCAGCTCGGCTTTCTCCCCAGCCCTTGAGCTTGGATATTTCCGGTTGTGCCAATAACTCTTCACGCATCTCCCTGCCAAGGCGTTGCAGCGTATGGCGGTCGGTATCACCATAGAGTTGTACGATGAGTGCAGGAAAGTCAAAATCATTACGGGTAATGACCGGTTTATCGGCGGCTTGCGGCAGGTTATAGATGCTATCCATGCGAGCACGTATGTCGTCCTGTAAGCGCTGCAGACCATGCCCTTCATTGCGTTGTACCATGATGCTGGAAATGCCTTCCAACGAGGTTGACTGGATCTTTTTCACCCCAGCCAAACCTTCCAGTGCCTTCTCAATTTTTTGAGTGATTTGTTGATCCACCTGCTCTGTATAAGCACCGACAAAGGTGGTATCAATCTGTAAAGAGTCTGCTGGCAGTTTAGGGAAACCTTCAATGCGTATATTACTTAGGGTGAGCGCTCCGGCAATGATGATCAGTAACATGATCAAATTTGCAGCGACCGGATTGAGGATGAACCAGCGTGTTAATCGGTGCATGGCTACTCCTCCTCAACAGCAACAACAACAGGACTAACAGGATGACCGGCAAGAAATGAGGCCAGCGGTGTCGTGGCAATGCGCCAGCGGGAGGGAATGTGTTTGCCGAGCATGTGACTTAAGGGTGTTTCGATAATGATCTGATTGTTCCGATAGACGAGTATCGTGGCGATAAAATTCCGTAAGCGATTTTCATCATCCAGATACCAGACAAATCCGCTACGGGTCAGCGCGCTTTCTGGAATTACTAAACTGTTGGGGATCGTGCGACTCGGCAGGTTTACCTGAACAAAATCGCCCACCAAGGTGTGGTTGCTGGCTGTTTTTTCAATTTCCAAATACAGTCTGTATTGGCGTGTTTCAGAATCAAGAAAATCGCCACCACGCTTAATCTCTGCTTGGGCAATTTCAACATTGTCTGCATTGCGAATGGATGCTTTCTGGTTTTTCCACTCTTTTGACAGTAGATTCCACTGCTGACTGTTCAGTGACAGATGAATCTCCTGTTGCGTGTTTTGAACAATGCGCAACAGCTCATCGCCTTCCAGAATCGTTTCGCCAACACTGACATTGCGCTGGGTAATCATCCCGGAAAACGGTGCTTTGATCTGTGTATAGGCGAGTGTTTTTCTGGTGGCATCAACACGGCTTTTAGCCGCAACCCATGTTTTTTGGGCAAGCTCCAGTTGTGGTATGTTCAATACTAGGTCGGAGGGTGCTCCACTAATACCCGAGCGTTGCCAGTTTTTTCGATCCTGGGAGGATTTTTTTTGTGCTTGTAACAGGTTGAGTTCTGCCTCTGCCAACGCTTGTTCCGCTTCGTGCAGGTCAGCCTGATAGCGGCTGTTTTCGATACGAATTAACAGCGCCCCTTTTTTGACCTGCTGACCCGCCAATGCACGATCAAAAACCTGCTCTATTTCGCCACTGACCTGAGATTTCAGCATCACCGCCCAACGTGGTTTGATTTCAGCCGCGACCTGAAGCGTGCCCCTGTTATCTTGAGACTGTGGGGTCACGATGGAGACCGGCGGCAGGTATTGCGTTTCCTGTTTTTGCTCAACATCGGTGCTATCTTCCAAATTATCAATGATAAGAACCACCAGAATCAAAATACAGAAAGAGCCAAACAACCACCATTTACGACTTTTCATTGCGACTCTCTCCACTGTTAATATTCATTGGCAACCCCAGCGCTGTCATCAGCACAATGCGATTTTTAAGATAAAGAACCTCTATGTCATTCAGCTCCATCTGCGTTTCAATGCGCTCTGCTTTTATCAAAAGATAATCAGAAAGAGAGAGGTCCCCATCACTGAAACGCGCTTCAGCAGAGCGTTCTTTTTTAACCAGATTTCCAAGCTCCGCCTGTTTTTGTTTGCGTTGCCAAAGCAGCAATTTATCGTTGGCAATGGCACCTTCCACTTCCAGCATGGCTTTGAGCACGGTGTTCTGGTATTGCCACCAGGCGACCTCCGCCTCGGCTGATTTTTGTTTGGCAATGGCTTTGAGTTGTCCGCTATTGAATAACGGTTGGGTCAACCCGCCGATCAGTTGCCAGATGAGATCACCACGCAGCGCTTTTTCCAGTGTCGTTCCACTTTTAAAGGCTGAAGCGGTGAGGTTTATTTGTGGCAATAGCGCCTTGTATGAAGCACTTTCTACACGGCGAAAGGCGTGCAACTCCGAGAACGCGGCCTGAATATCGGGGCGGTTTTCCAGCGCGGTGGCAGGAATCTCTTGTGGCAGTGCCAACAAGTTCATGGAAATGTTGTCATCACTGACAACCAGCTCAGCTGCGGGGCGCTGACCGCGCAGGATATTCATCAATTGCAGCGTTTTCAGTTTCTCTAGTTGTATCTCTTGCAATCGAAATTGAGTGCGTTGCTGACTATTTTCGGCATCCAGAAGAAATTCGTAAGGCACCAAGCCTACCTGAAAAGCCCCCTGATAATAGCTAAAAGGTATGACTCCTTCTTGGTAAGCATCTTGATAATAGCCAACCACATCGGTTTGAATCTTGTTGAGATGAATCAGGTAGTTTTCAGTATAGAAATAGCCCCGGTATTCAACCCATAAACGCGCCGACTGGCTAACCAACGCTCGCTTGAGTTGTTGCAGATCATACAGTGCTTTATCTGATAGATGCTGAGCGGCGGCGGCATCATCTGAAAGTTTCCCCCAGATATCCAGAGACCAGTTGAAATCAACCCCCACAGAAACGCTATTACCAACCTCTTTCAAGGTATCTTTGCTACGGGTTCCTGATAGATTCAGATCTGCACGGGGGCGGTTTTCTGCGCTGGTAATTTTTACGTTATAGCTTGCAGCCCTTGCCGTCGCCGCAAGGGATTGGATATCCGGGTTATTGCCAAGCACCTGAGCAATATACTGCTGCATCTCGGTATGTTGATCCACAGCGATGATCTGTTTAGAGAGCTGTTTAAAATCAGACATCTTCCAGTGCTCTGCTGACAAATCAGGCAGAGGTTCTGGTAAGAGAGGTGCTCTTAGCGCACACCCTGAAATCATGATTCCCAGCACCGCAAACGAGATAAACTTTAGTTTCATTGCCATTTTCTTACCTAACACTTCAATGATTAATATTGATTAAAAGCGATAATTGAAGCGGGCAGGTTTTTCATCCAGCGACTCAATACATTTTTCCCCACCATAGGCATCAAGCTGACCTTCGCCGCTGACACCTCCGACTATTAGTCCTATAGATGTGTTCCAGTCCTTTTTTCAGTTTCGGCTAATGCGTTACTGCCAAACAAGAGAAATCCCAGTATTAGCAGTGCCCTTATAGATGGTGCTTTCATTCAATACCCCAAGAAAAATTAATAGCCTTGCGACTGTTATCAATACTTTATTCTTGGAGGCATTAATAAAACATTAAGAAGTGATGGCATATAAGATTTGTGAACTTGTTCAGCCAGACTCAGCAAAGGTGTTGAGGTGAAATTTTTTGGCATAAGTGAATGCATCATGACGGCGGATGGTGCAAGCTTATACACCCTATACCTTGCCCGAAAGAGCAGAATATAGAGTGATATAAGACGAGCATACAAAACCAATGTCCGCAACGGTGGCTTTATTGGTTTTATACACCGCTTGCCGCAAAGGTCAGTAGCCTTCCGCATTGCAGCTGTTACTGACTCGCCTGTGCAGCTTATTAAGCTATGCTGTTAACTAGTGGGGAAACAGTATTACTAGCGAAGTATCTCAGGCTGAACTTGCATCACAGCATCTGCCTTTCGACGATATGTATCGGCTTTATCGGCATCACCAAGTTGATGGTAATAGCTTGCCAGTGCCATCAGTATCTGCGGGTTACCACTATGGTTTTTCAATGCGGCCTTCAGTATCTTGATGGCTTGCTGCGGTTGCTTTTCACTAATAGAAACCGCGTATACATATTGAAAATTGGCGGATTCTGGCTGTAATTGAGCCGCAGTTTTTAAAGCCTCGATACCTTTATTGAGCTCACCCTGACGCACATGCCAGAGGCCAAGCGCATGGTATAACGCAGCATCTTTTCGGATTTTCAAGCCATCCTGTAAGAGGCTAAACGCAGCCGTCTCGTTACTGCCCTGAAGAAAATTAGCATAATTAATATAAGCGGGAACATACTGCGGTTGCAACTGAAGGGCCCTCTTAAAGGCAGCTTCAGCTTTTCCGTTTTGCCCCAACTGAGCATACAATTGTGCAAGTGCTAGCTGTGCTTCCGGCCTGTCGGCAGCAAATAACAGGCTTTGGCGGTATTCTTCAGTGACCTTATCGAGTAAAAGTTTTTGCCCATGCTCCAGCGAACCACGCGGGATTGCGGCCAATACCCGGGCGGCTTCGATACGCACTATTTTTATCGGGTCTTCTAGGCTGGAAAAAATTTCTCGGATAGTGTGTTGCAGCGGAAAACCTGCTAGCGCAATGACAGCCTGTCGGCGGGTATCGGCATCACTGGAGCGTAACATTTGTGTGCTGGTTAACAAGGTTTGTCGGGAGGGGAATGTTCCGAGGTGGCTGGCAACTGTGGCTTTGGCGATCTGCGGGTTTTCCCCCATAAGTACAGTATAAGTCAGCTGTAAAGCATCCATATCTTGTTGTTGAAGCGCTTTTAATGCGGGGCCAAATTGCTGGTAGCCCGTGTCGCTAGGGCCATACCATTTTTGCATTGCGGCAGCTGCCCAGCCTGCGGTTTTGTCTTTGTGGCAATTGCTGCAAGCATCCGGTATTTTCAGTTGGTCGCCGATATCAGGGCGGGGTATACGGAAGCTATGATCGTTTCTTTCATCCACACCCATATAGGTTTTAGCCGGCATATGACAGCTAATACAGCTTGCCCCGGTAGAGTTTTGTTGATGGAAATGATGTTTCGGATTGGCATAATCAGCCGGTAGGTGGCACTGTAGGCAGATGGCATCACCCTCGGCTTTGCGATCTAATGTATGCGGATTGTGGCAATCACTACAGGTCACACCGGCAGCATACATACGGCTTTGCAGGAATGAGGCGTAGACATAGACCTCATCTTTCATTTTACCGTCAGGGTAGTAGAGTGTGTCGGTTAATAAAGCCGGTAAATAATGATCCCTGAAATTATCTCCCGGGGTGAAATCATCATCCAGCTGGGCGCGGCGCGAGTGGCATTTGGCACAAACCTGAATTTCTTCTTGGTTGGCTGCGCTACCGGCGACCAGTTCTGGCTTGCCTGTGTTTGCATTAATGGTCCAACGATTACTGTTAGATTTTGTAAGATGAATACTCAGGCCATTATCTGTCAGTTTTTTATCTACTAATTTTTTATCGGCTGGTAATTTAGACCAGGCTATGTGTTCAGATGCAGGCCCGTGGCAAGCCTCGCAGGAGACATTAATTTCACTCCATTGGGTGTTGTAGCTGCGGCTTTCGGCGTTGTAATTTTTCTTCAAATTAGTGCTATGGCAATCAGCACACATATAATTCCAGTTCAAGTTTGGTCCAGTCCAATGAAGTACATCTCCGGCAGGTATATTTTCTTCAGGATATAGACTGAACCAGCGTTGTCCACCTTTTAATAGTTCGCGGCTGTCCCAGGCAATACCTAACACCTGAATTTTTCCTTGCGGGAATTTCACCATATATTGTTGTAGTGGATAAATCCCAAACACATAGCTGATTTCATAATTTTGCAACTTTCCATCGGCGCCTTCGGTGTTGACCATAAACCGTTTTCCATCTTTGTAAAAACGACTATCGACCCCGAACTGACTGAAGCTTGTGTTATCAAAATCACCTAGAACTGATTTTTCACTCGCTACCTGCATGGCTAGGTCGTGATGTGAGCCTTGCCATTGCTGGTGCTCAGAAATATGGCAGTCTTTACACGCTTGCTCACCAACATATTCTGGCGCGGCAATTATCGGCGCCGGTGCTAAGGCTAAAATGCAGAGTAAGCTAAATATTTGGCAGTATGATTTCATATATATGAGTTTAAAATTCTGTAAAGTTGTCAAACAATGACACATTAGAGGATTATAGAATTATCAATGACAAATTGTTGTAATTATATTATCAGCGCGGAGGTTTTATCGACTAACAAACGATAGTCTTTGTAGAACACAGGTATATTTTGCAAATGTTCTACATCCGGCAGTTGATTTATTGTTACTGCTTTTTGCCTCCACCACCCGTTCGCTTATCAATCCATAATGGGGCCTTCTGCTTCTAGTGATAATTAGAAGCGTTAAATGGTGTATTTACTTTAACTTAAATGAGCATTATAATTATCAATATTCATGTAAATGGTAACCATAGTGATCAATAAAGAATCAAATCAAAAACGAAGTGCTATTGTATTTCCAAAAAACCGAAAGGTATTGGAACAACTTGGTGAGAACATTAAACTGGCCTGTAAACGCAGAGGCTACACTCAGGTGTTGATTTCAGAGCGAATTGGCTTAAGCCGTCTTACCATTCGTAAGATTGAAAAGGGGGATACTAAAGTATCTATTGGCCACTATGTCGCTGTACTTGGCGTTTTGGGGCTAGCGGAAGATTTTGCAAGGGTTGCCAGTGATGATGAGCTAGGCCGTAAACTCCAGGATATCAAGCTAATAAGTAAACAGAGAAGGTAAATAGTAATGAGTACGGTGGCCTATGTTTTTGCTGACTGGGAAGTGTTTGATGAACCTGCTCTGGTGGGTGTTCTGCGGTCCTCAGTAATCAAAAACAAAGAGCATTTTAGCTTCAGCTACGATCACGATTGGTTGCAGTCGCCCTATGCGCAAAAAATTGATCCGGAATTAAATCTCTATTCAGGAGAACAATACAGCGAGGATCCGAAAAACTTCAGAACCTTCCTAGATTCATGCCCAGATCGCTGGGGTAGGTTGCTGATGAAACGCCGCGAAGCCATTATTGCGCGCCAGCAAGAACGCCGCCCAAATGTACTCTACGAAATGGATTACCTACTGGGCGTACATGACCTGTACCGCTTGGGGGCTTTGCGATTCAAGCGAGAAATGCAGGGAGAGTTTCTGGATACTGACGAAAAGCTGGCAGCACCACCTATCGCTTCGTTAAGAAATCTGGAATATGCAGCCCAACAAGTTGAGGACAACAGTAATACAGACGACCCGGAATATTTAAAGTGGTTAACCCTGTTGATGTCTCCAGGCTCATCTCTGGGGGGCGCTCGCCCCAAAGCCAGCGTGGTTGATGAAAACAATCAATTATGGATTGCCAAATTCCCCAGCCGCCACGATGACCACGACATTGGCGCCTGGGAATTTGTGGTTTACCAATTGGCAATTAGCGCTGGTATTCAGATGGCAGATTGCCGAATCGACAAATTCAACAGCCACCATCATACATTCCTGACCAAGCGGTTTGATCGTACGCCAGACAGCCGCCTACATTTTACCTCAGCCATGACCCAGCTTGGATACTACGATGGTGATTATGATGCCAGCTACTTGGAACTGGCGCAGTTTCTTACTGAACATGGAGCCAATACAAAAGAAGACCTAGCGCAACTGTGGCGACGCATTGTATTTAATATCGCCGTCTCCAATACTGATGATCACCTGAGAAACCATGGTTTCATTTACAGTAATGGTGGCTGGTTACTCTCACCCGCCTACGACATCAATCCGGTAACACCCGCCAACGGCCTGCACTTGAATATTAACGAGGATGACAACAGCCTAAACTATGAATTAGCGATGGATGTTAGTGAATTTTTTCAACTTAATAGATCACAAGCTCAGCGTATAAAAGGCGAGGTGCTAGTTAGTGTTGCCCGTTGGGAAACGCTGGCAGGCGCTGCCAAAATTAACCGAAGCGAACGGCAAAATATGGCTAGTGCATTCAAGCTTTAACCCAGCATTTCGAAATAATCGGCAAGCTACTGGGTTGGTGAGTATTGGGTTTGTATCAATTCAGTAAGTGGGTCTATCCCGAATGGCACTAAGTTAAGGGGCTCTTCTCCGCTTTGTTGAGTGAAAAAAGGATGCTGATACCCAATTAATCTGTTGAAATGTAAGGTCTCTTAACACTTTACATACAGCAAATAATATGGGCACCAACATCCCGAGTGATATTTTG
>JAKITK010000065.1 GCA_021648125.1 Lysobacterales bacterium | reverse complement strand
CGATTTGATCGTATGCCTTAAATTCACCGCCACGAGCTTCAGCACATACTTTCGTTAATGCCGCTGTCAGGGTTGTTTTACCATGATCAACATGGCCAATTGTGCCAACATTTACATGGGGTTTATTGCGTTCAAATTTTTCTTTTGACATTATCGTCTCCGAATCTCTCACTCACAAGGCTCTGGCACTACACTAAAACCCTAACAATTAACTCAATATAACTTACTTACAAAACTCATAAAATATCTGGTGCCCACAACTGGAATTGAACCAGTGACCTCTCCCTTACCAAGGGAGTGCTCTACCGCCTGAGCTATGCGGGCAAAACTAAGCGGGCAAAAATACCTGCAGTGCAACTGGAGCGGGTGATGGGGCTCGAACCCACATCATCAGCTTGGAAGGCTGAGGTTCTACCATTGAACTACACCCGCCGAACCCGTTTTCTCAAACAGTTCTTATAATGCTAAAATCACTTGCCCAAGCTCAAATACCAAGCCAAGCTGAGCCCGCAATTTCCGGCATTTTACCAACTTCACTCACGAGTGAAACTGGTGGAGGGGGGAGGATTCGAACCTCCGAAGGCTAAGCCAGCAGATTTACAGTCTGCCCTCGTTGACCGCTTGAGTACCCCTCCAAGAGCACAATGCCAGCCCGCTATTATCTAATAAAGTGTTTTATCCGTCAAGCATAGTATGCCCCCAATCCCCAGATAGAAACACGGACGTTGCACATGCTATTGATTCCACAGCAAAACAAAAAATAACCGCCGAACCTACGGGTGCGACTCATATTTTTTATTTCACTGTGAAACCAATATCCTACACATCATATCGTGCCTCTATCTGGGGATTGGGGTGTATATAAATTTAGATAAAAAGACACCAAAGCACTATCTTAATTTAGAGTGTTTTTTTGCATACCCTGCTAAACCTCACGCATCAGGCTTACAAGTGGTCTTTTTTGAATAGAAATTACTGGTAGAACAGCGGAAATGAGGATGAGGACAGTCATTGGAATCATTTTGCTCTAGAACCCTGCATACTCGCCTAAGAGCGCCTACTTTTGGTACTTCAATATTGTAAAACAATTGGCAGAGTCTTTTAAGCTTGAAGTGCCAGCCAAAGATATCGAAAAAGAGCTTATTGCTTGTGCCTACAATCATGTTAAAGCGCGTAAAACCCTTTATATATTGATTGATGAAGCGCATTTGTTGGATATGCAGGTACTCAGAAAACTGAGATTATTATTTGGGCGTTTTCCGAAAAAACATAATTTAGTGTTATTTGGTCAGCGCGATTTGTTGCACTATTTGTCGCTAAATGTGAATCAGGACATTAAAGGCCGGATCACTTATTCGGCCAGTATTAAACGCCAAAATGATGACGACATGGAGCGCTATATTGTTAAGGAGCTAGAAGCGGTCAGAATGGGCATTAACACCTTTAATGAAGCTGCAATGGAGCTCATCATACGCAGCGCGCAAGGGAATTTAAGGCTGTGTAGAAACCTGTGTTATGGCAGTTTAATTGAAGCCTGTCGAGAAACCCGCAAAACCGTCACCATCGCAGATGTCAACGCCGTGTTGGTTCAACCCCATTGGCGCAGTCATGAGGAATTGATTAAGCAGCAAGTGTCGTAACTTAGCCAACCGTTTTTTGAAAAGCCAAAATTATCATAAACCATAATTTTGGCTTTTTTGATTCTGAAATAAACGAGGAGAATTTGGTAAAACTTATGATTTTAATTTAGGAAACCAAGAAAACATTACGATAATAGCTTGGCAAAATCATCGTAAAAGTGCCAAATCGTATGATAGTTAATTTGGGAAAAGTTGCGGGGGTAGAGTGGCTCGCTACACTCGCTACATTTTATTCCTCTCAGATTACACCATATCGATCCTCTTGAATTCATCACTTAATGTAAATCTGATATGAAATGCCGATACGAGAAAAAGGCACAAAATAACGCCAAATGATTTATCAGCCGGCGAATACAAGACCCAGATACCAATTAGCAGGCCTGTAAGCTGCGTACGACGCACATATGGTATAAAACCACTAATTTTCTGTTTAAATCTAATAGCTACTTTTGACCTGAAATAATATATAGCTAGAACAACATAACTAAGAATAGCAAATAAGAACTGATTTCCACTCATTAATATCGGAGGTGGTATTACAACCAAACTTAATACAAACAAATCAATCTTACTTAACTGCATAACTATTATTCCCCTATTTGGTTTTTTGTTCTGCCGCATTACCAGCTTGAATAATAAAAGAGCTTCCTTCCAGAGCATAAATAATCTGACCTCCTGGAATGACTTGGCCAACTCCTCGCGTTACAAGGTCTATGCCGACAGATGCCGCTACCTCACTACTCGGGTTCAATGAGAACTGAGTTACACCAGAACCAACTGTTAATCCAAAACCAAGTGTTGATAGGCTGGCAAAATTACCAACCAATCCAACTCCTGTGAATGCTAGGCCAGCAACTCCAACTATTTTTGCTGCTGAAACAGCATCATCTTCGGTAAATCTTGTATAGTCACCAATAGATGTGCCGCTTTGTTTTGCATGATAGTAATTCGCCGCCATTTCCTTTGACATATACCACGCGATCATTGTTTCGGGGTCCGTGATTAGAGTGCTAAATGGATCGTCCGAATTATCCGGCCCATTAAGCGTATACCCACCTGATATTTTCTTCGGTTTACCAGCCTCATCATTCAAAGCCCTACTAAAAGCTCCAGTAACCGCCCCATTTGCAAACTTCCCACCCGTCAAGGCCGATGCCGTACCCCCAATCATAGCTGCTTTGATGACATTATTCAGCCGGTCGCTGGTGCTGCCGCTTTGGGCAAAGAAATCATCGCCACCAAACTGACCCACCGCCTGGGTAAAGCCCGCGGCCACAAAGCCATTACCGAACCTGCCTCCACTCAAACTACTTCCTGCGCCTCCAACAATACCATGGGCGGCCACTTTTACCAACCTACCACCCGTACTCACCGGGGCAAAACCATGCAAGGCCCCAAAGGCCTGACCGGTAAAGGCCCCCACCACTGCGCCGTTAAAGGTGCCCGTGGCTACCCCGCCAGCCACAAATCCCGTGACTGCGCCTTTGGTGATAATCGACCAAGTGCCGGGTAAATTAACCGGTAAATACACACTGATTAATATCGAGGCTGCCGCGCGCCAGTATTTTTTCACAAACCCGCTCAAGCTAAAATAGCCCGTTGGGTCTGTATTGCTCAAAGGATTGTTGAATACATAACTGTATCGGTTCAAGCTTTGGCTGTTCTTAGGCGCCTGCACAAACGGATCCGCTTGCAGGAAGCGCCCCAGTTTCGGGTCGTATATTCGCCCGTTCATGTGGATAATGCCCACGCTATCCACCATCTCGTGGCCGGTAAAGCCCCGTGTGCTGATCTGATTTTCAGCCGAAAACAGGTGTCCAACCAATAGGTCTTGCCAATTGATTACGCTTTGGCGTTCCCCGAAGGCACTAAAATGCATCAACTGAACGACCTCACCATCCTCTTGCAGCACCGTGTGCACAGAGCCAATATGGTCCTTCAATAAATACTCTGCTCGCGATACCCCACTGCCGGGGTAATAGGTCACTACAGCAAAATCACCCAGGTAGCGTTTGAAATAACGCGCGCCACTGAGTGTTTGGATGTACTCTACATTGCCAATATATGTGGTTGTCTTTTCTGCAATAAGGCTTTCATAATCCACCCGTTGGTAGCGGTTATTACCTATCCCATAGTGGAAGCGCACTGTTGATAAACTATTGCTTATCACTGCCGCTTTATCAAACACCGTGTATTCAATTAGGCGACCCAGTGAACTGCTGACCTGGTTGCCATTGTTATCATAGGCATAGCTAATTCCACCCGCTGTGGTTACCGCATGCGGCCCTGCTCCATTTTGGCCATACTGATAGCTACCGACATCTGATTTAGACAGAATGTTGCCCGTTTCATCATAGGTGAGAGAGTGTGTTGTCAGCGGCGTTGCATTGTTAGCTGTTAGATTAACCGCAAGCAAGCGGTTAAGGTTGTCATAACTAAAGGCCTCATACATATTAACCGCGGCATTCAGCGAGGTGTCGTGGCGGGTTTCCAAATTACCCAGGGTGTCAAACTGATAGCTAATATTCTGAATAATATTCGTACCATTATCGCTTGCCGACTGATTCAGCAAGCGGCCATTGCGATCATCATAGTTCGCCCAAGCCGTTACCCCATTACCCAACAATACCTCGGTAGCAACACCATAGGCACTCATGGCTTTGATGGTCTGGTATACCTGCCCTGCACTGCCTTCGCGGGCTTCTCTTAGTGTTTCTGGATAACCCTGAGTGTTATAAACCCAACGCAAGCCGCGGGAGTCACCGCTGGCATCAAACTGTTGAAAAACCCGACCGTATTCATCATAAATCGTTTTTTCAGCATAAATCGCAGCATCAGCAGGAATATCGGTGCTGGTAGTATGTACCCGCCCAAATGCATCATAGGCTATGGTTTTTTGCTGCAAGAATGTACCAGGGGTAATCACATTACCCTGGTAGTATGTGCTGCTCTTGATTTTGCCAATACCCCCACCCCCCAAACTATCGCTATTGGCATCTGCGACACTACGGTAAATAAGGTGTTCCCGATTAACTACAACCCCCAAATTATTGATCTCTCGGCGGTCTGTCATTCTCCCCAGGTCATCTAAACTAAACTGGATGGTCTGTTGCTTCGCATCGGTTTGTTCAATGAGCTCACCTAGGGCGTTATAACGGTAAGACCAGTCACCTTTATCAGGGTCAGACATGCTGGTTTTGCGACCCTGCTTGTCATAAACCATGGTGACTAATGACCCCGGTGAACCATTGATGGTGGCACCGAGTACGCCAAGCAAATTCCCGGTTGCATCATAGGCATAGCTCACCTGGCCACAGTTGTGATCGAAAACATCTGTGGCTTCACCCAGTGGGTTTTTAAGTTCAATACGGGTGAGTTCTTTTGCACCTGCTAAATTACTGAATACAGCTTGTCTTGATAACACTACCCGGGCTAGACCTGCGCTTAATGATGCATCGCAAGCCCGTGCTGCATTGATTGCGCTTTGATTATTATATTCATAAGTGCTTATACCACCATCAGCATTCAACTGACCTAGGGTTCTGCCAAGGGCATCATATGCAGTCTGGTTCCAGTAGACCGCATTGCTACTGTTGGAATAATATGGTTGTGAAACCCACTTTACTCGGCCAATATTGTCATAAATCTGGTCGGTAAATATATATTTATTACCATCAAAACTCTGAGTGCCACTCCTGATAGCCCGCCCCAGTAAATCATAGCATTGGAATTGCTCGGGCTTGCCAGCAGCCGTTGTGATGGTATGGTAGCTTGTACTCGCAGGGCAAAGCGCCTGTCCATTAACAGAGCCTCCATAGGCACTAATGGTTTGAGTCCAAGCACCCGTTTCAGTCTGTCTGGCAAAAGGACGACCCATATCATCAATATGATTTTCTGACACCACGCCATCAATATTGCGTGTTATTAATGGATTGCCGAATATATCCCATGTATCTATGGTTTGGGTTGTCTGCACCTCGCCGTTAATTTCACGAGCCGACTGAATAACAAAACGACCTAATGGATCATAGGTGGCCGTGCTAATTCGAGGTGACATATTGGCCCCAGTTACCGTGGTTTTAATGCGGTTACCAAAGTTATCCAAGTCATAGGCTGTCTCCACTTTGAGGACTGAATCTGTGGGTTCAATTATCTCTTTGACTAAAATCCCTGTCCCTGTTACCGGGTCGTTGTCGTATTCAAAACTACTGACCCTGACAATATCCACCGTGCCGGGTCTAGAATGAGTTACCGTGGTTTTTGTAATTCGACCTAAATGCCACAGATTTGCGTTTTCATCGGTGAACTGATTTACCGTCGTTTGCCTGGAAAATAGCAGATTGGCATTGTTGGTATTGTCGTAAGTTTCCACACTTACTTGCTTTAGATTTCCGTATGAGTCAATGTTTTGTGTGCCAGCATAAAAGCTGTTGGTAAAGACCTTACGATCACCCGCCCCCGACAGAGTATTGGTGATTTCCAGTGAATTTTTGATATAAGGAAATACGGCATTTCCAGCTGTAGCTTTCACATCCCATTGATTTATTGAGTAACTTAACAACACACCTGTACCCTCACCGATACCCGGCGCTGGTGTAGATGCATTAACTGCACCCCAAGCTTCTTGTGTAGTTGATGCAGCGTTACCAATCAGTCCTAGGGTTTCGCTGGGCAAATAAACCTGGGTAGTATCTGCAGGCATACCAATATATGGGAAGTCCTGTCGATATCGAGTATTTGTGCGGACTCCGGACTGGGGATCATAAGTAACAATCTCACTAAAGCCAAGATACCCACGACCACCCGCTTGAAGCTTAGCTCCTGCATAATGATAGGAAATTTCGCTAGTAAGTGTACTGTCTATGCTCTGTGGGCTGCTAGCCTGACTACTTTCAATTGATGTTGGCGCACTACTTTTTACATTGCCAACAACAAAGTGGGGAGCAATCAAGTCATATACTGCTGAGCCAGCGCCCCAGCTTTCACTTGATGAGTTATTAAAACGCGTATATACAGCAGCATCTGTGAGCGGTGCGTAACTTACAGTTGTTACGGCACCAAGGCCGTTGGTGAAGCCTGTTATCATATTTCGGGAAAGTCGAGGATCTTGTTGATTAACATTATATAAATTTTCACCGATGTGAAAGTTAGTATTCCTGACCCCATCACCCCCATAATTAACAAAAAAGTAATCTGGCCTACCATCACCAGTGAAATCAATAAACAAGCTTAGGTCATTATCGGCGTTTACATCTGAGCCCCCAACACTTCCTGCAGGCAAATCTGATTCATATGGGTTCTGTGTATAAAAACCCTCACCAGACCGGTTAAACACCACAGTCCATTTCGCATTTTGATCATTGATATCACTAGGATAAATAAGATCTGGGTAACCATCGCCGTTCCAGTCAGTAAACCTTACTACCGGTTGAGCATTATTCACGGGTACGGTATAAATCAGTTCAGCAGCAGAAAATTGATTGCCTTTGTTTATTTTTGCATACCATTTGTTTTTGACCGCACTGTCACCAGAATCCCCGGAGTATGCAATATCAGCAAGACCATCCGCATTAATATCTACAGGTAAAAGATAATCAGTTTTAGGCAAGTTCGCATATTCGGGGAGGTCTGTGCAAAATTGAGTAACTATACAATCCCCACCTCGGGCAAGCACTTCTCGGAAAACATATTGCTGATCTCCAGTCACCGGACTGACTTTAGTTTCCAGTAAAATCCAAAAGGTTGCTTTTCCATATGAGTAAACGGGCGTTCCAACCCCACTACAGTTCTTAGTACAATACTGATAAAGCCGACCAATCTTTAGCAACAGATCCACCGCACCATCTGCGTTATAATCGAACGACATTGGGCTTGGTATATCTGACTTTTCATCCCCATTCCAAATATAAAATGGAGCTTCCTGCAGGGCCACATAGCCGTCCTGCGTTAGATTACCCGTTGGAAGTAAAGTGTTAAGAAATAAGTCTTCTGTATCGATATTAAGTGTAGAGGCGCTCAACCCCACACCGGTCTCTGGTGTGTAGGTGTTCAGGAAAACCCGCAACTTATTCTCACCACCAACTTGGGAAGTTTGGTTATAAACCAAATCACTTAGCCCATCTCCATCAAAATCAAGCACATTAATAAAATTGCGTAATTCGTCTTTATCAATGCTAAAGCGGTCAACTTCTGCAGTTAACATGACCTTTGCAAACTTCCTATCTGGACTACCCACCGGCGGGTTGTCATCATAAACAGACATCAAAGCCTCCCATCCATATGTACTACCATTGTATTGTGGATAGACAATATCAACATAACCATCGGCATTCAGATCAATGGGGTAAATAGGGGGAACACTCTTTTCACCACCTTGGGCGTGGTCAATATATGCTATCATGCTGTACAATGATGGAACCCCCCAGCCAATCGTGTAGCTAAGTCTGACTCGTAATTCAAGTATTGTTCTCGAAGGGTTACCATCATCAACTCTTGCATAGATTAAATCCGGTTCACCATCACCATTTATATCTCCTATTTGTAGGTTATTAGTCTTAGTTGGGAGCACTTTTTTATTCGAATATACGACATTTGGAATCGTATTTCTGTTTTGGGTCCATTCAAAAGTTGTTGCATCATAACAATCACCCTCAGACCTATTGCATTCCTGAACAGATAGAAGATTATCACGACCATGGGTATCTACGCCATATTCCATCTGATAATAACGGAGTGTTTCTAAGGGCGTGTTTTGCTTAGCTCTTGACTTTGACAACACGCTTTTGAGCAACTTGGACTGTATAAAACCTGCACCCGCGATATAGTTCTTCTGGATGTCAGTCGTTCGATCGTCGTATGTAAATGTCAATATCGTGGTTGGGCTATTTTCATCTCCCGTGGCTGCTGACTTCAAGACATAATCTACCATACCGTCTTGGCTAATGATTTCGGAATATTTGTAAGTAATCCGATTCCCCGCGCTGTCTTGAAAATTATTCTGCGCCCATGTATAAACAGTACTACTGTCAGTTGAGGTCCGTGCCTCTATTCTTGAGTCGTCTGAATTTCCATACTCACTGGTTGAACCATCTTTTCTTCTAACTATAAATGACTCTGGGCCATTACCAGCACTGCCCACCGCAATAATTCGCGAAATATTATCGACTTCCGCTCGATACTCAGTACCTGGATCACCATAATTACCACTAGATATTAGCAGCAAGCGTTGGCCATCTAGGCAAAAACGATCATCGGATGTAAATTTTACAGCACGCGTGCCTGGCACCCCATCCTGCTCTAATGTTTGCGCGCAGCGGGTAATCGTTGATGTACCACCAATATTCCAGCCAACTCCCATAACACTGTTCCCTGCTTGGCTCGAATAATGTAGAGATAACTGCGGTGTGATACCTCCTGGACCAGGTCCAGTCACAATCGGAATGGAATAGGTGGCGCTTCCCGATTCATCAACTCTAAATTCACCTTGTGTGGCACCAACTTGCGTTACCGGTGCACTAAAGGAGGGCGGAGCCGAAATTTGAATGGGTTGATCTACCATAGCATCGCTTTCATTGCGTACTTTTAAAATATTTTCAGATTCAGCAATTTTAGCGTTCCATGGCAATGCCCTATCGTTATGCTTCCATAATTCAAAACGATACTCCCCCGCTTTGTTAATGGAATACTGAAAATCGATTATCGAGGCTTGCCATTCATTAATGTTAGTTGGTGCCCGATATATTTCGGTATATGTTTCAGGCAGTGTTGCCTTGTCTACCCTGAAAACTGTAAAGTCAGGGTAATAGTTATCTGTAAACCAGGTTAATTGAATATCACAGGTTTCACCCTGTAATATGTGACAAGTAGTAATAGCTGCTGCCTCGTTATCAATTAAAAAACGGATATCGTGCAAGCTTGCGACTTTCTTGGTAGGGCTATCTGCCACTGTTGAATTGCTTGTCTGCAACAACCAGCCTCTCCCGCTCGGGCCACCACCTGGAAGGGTCTTGTTGATATTAATATTAACCCGACCATCCCGGTAATCTACAAACTCTCTACACAGGGTGCCAACACCTCCACACCCTTGACCACCACTTGGGTTACTATTGGAGCCTAGGTAAATAACTTCCGAATCCACATCATAGCCTACGGGTGTGCCAAGTTTAGGGTCGTACCCTTCCTTCACAGTGTATAAGTTAAATGTCTGTGCAGGCGAGGCTGGCGGTAATTGGCAAGTTGCTGGTTCAGCAATAATGGTGCCGATTCCACCTTTGTTCGGGAAGTCTTCAATACAAATATCTTGCCAATCGCCGCGTGCCCAAATAGGTAATCCAGCCGCATCATATGCTGCCAACAATACAGACTCAAAACTGCGCTCTATCCAATGATTTACAATGAAATCGTTGTTACCGTCATTAGATGCCCATGTTCCCTGGTAATGGTCGTCCGGGTTGTCTGTGATACGGCTTGGGTTACCTCCTGGGTCTTGGGGTGGTGGCCCCACAACTTCACTTTCCGCTAAATATGTCAAGTTTAACTTGAGGCCACCAATTGGTAACGATAGCCCAAAAGATCCATCCATCTCGACTAATGCAGTGACTTTGTTATTGTTTAATTGGTTAAATTTGACAATGAGCGTACCAATTTTTATATCATTATCACTATCATCACCATTCTCACCAGGCACAGGAAAAGATAAATCCCCCCTAAAGTATTGTTCACCACTGGGGCCAGTATCTAGCTTCAGCTTTGATCGAACCCAAACCGGTCGCCAGATATTTGTATTAGAATCAATTGCGGCGTAGGTGTACCAATAGGCCATTAGGTCATATGTATTTCCATAGTCCTCATGCACAGCGTCATACCGAAGCTCACTAGCCCAGTAAAAAGACCACCCAGTACCTGCCAAGTCTTCATCTATCCACTCGCCAGGGCGCATGTCGGTCGGCCCACCTAGCACCTCAGACAGTGTCTCTGAATTTAGGCTGAGGGTAGGGGTAGCTGAAGGGTTTGTATTCCAGACATCCAGTGATTTTATTGCACCGCAACCAACACCATACTTGCAGGCTTGAATACGCCATTCAAAACCCTCGAAATTTGGGTGGCCTTCACCATATTCAATCTGAGGCAATTCAAGCGTCCATATTAAACCTACCTCTAGGTTTACAGAGCTGACATCGACCAAAGTAGTTGTATTGAGCCAATATGGAGCACCAAATTGGTTCAGAGACTTTGTTGAATAATGCTCTAATAAAAAATAATCAGGTCGTGTTGTGTTGTTACTAAAAGCCTCTGTAGGATATTCCCATTGCAAGTTACCATCTAGTCCACCGGTGAAATACCATATTGGGTTTGTGATCTCAACCATATTATTTGCTGGTGGATCAATAGTGACAATAATGGTTTCTGAACCATTACCACATGGATCATTGGGGAGTGACCTGTCCCTTCGGCAAGAGCTTAGGGTGAACTCATAAACGCCAGGGGTGACTCTCTCCATGTCAAGGGATTGGTCCTCGGTGAAAAATGTTTTGTATCTTACTAACTGAGGCCCCCCGTTCCCGGGGCCGGTAGGCCTTGAAATATAACTTTTTTCCTGGACCGAAAAGTAATCTATCAATTCTCTGTTAGTAACAGACCAGTCTAAAGAGAATTTTGTGCTGCCACCCGGTATGGTTTTATTACCGTGATTCCAAACAGCAGCAGGCAGGCTTGCATCCAGTGTAGACCGTATTACCGCAACGGTAATTTTTGGACCACAGGAATCACCGCTACTGTTACAAGCAGCAATAGTGTAAGAGGACCCAAGGTAATCATCGTCATCCAATGTTTGCTGCCAGCTCAATACCGATGGATCACCTGCAGGGATGATTATTACTGTTGGAACACTATTAGCCTGGGGTAAGCTTGTAGCCACCTGAAAAGTTTCAGGCCTACCCGTCGTGCTGTTGAAGTAATCTGCATCATACTCCCAGCTCATAGTGAAATTCCCATTCTGATCGGGAGTATTTACAGTTAAATTCGTTACCGCTTGAAAATCATTTCCAGCAGATGCAGTCTCAATATTTACGGCTGCCAATGGGCCGCAGATTGCGGGGTCGGTAGGATCGCCTGGAGGTGCATCAACACATGCACGAACATAATAAATCCGACCTAAGTAGCTATCACCATCTATCATCGAACTCTGCCAAATACGGACACCCAGTGAGGCGCTGTAGGCTACATCCATTGGGTTGGCAGGCGCAGGTTCGCCCTGTAATGTGCCGGGACGAACAATAAAATAAATCGAGGTTTGATAGGTATCAGTCAGTTGCTCTGATGAATAGCGCCAAGCTAGTTTAAATTCCTTTTGTGCTTCATCGATCCATATGTGCTTTAATTCTGAGACGGCTCTAAGCTGATAAACTTTCCAGTCAAAACTAGCAAAACCGCTACTGAAACCATCGTTCACCTCAATGGTAACAGTATAATTACCCGGTATTGCAGATACCACGCCGGTAATTACACCCGTGATTACATCAATATTTAAACCTGCCGGTAACCCAACCGCCGAATAGGTATCGGGATTTTCATCTTGGTCAATCGCTGTTATTTCCAGATAAGTGCTGGCGCCTACCAAACTGGCTTGTCCACCTGGGTTTGTTACAGTAGGCGGTGCATTTGCAACAACCCAAACGAAACTAATTGTAGTGACTATGTAACCATCGTTGACTGTAATTGTTACGCTAAAAGCATCAGCTGTCAGGAGAACCCCACTAATCACTCCAGTTCCGCCATCAATGGACAGGCCAACAGGTAGCCCCGTAGCCGAATAACTTAAAACATCACCCGCTGTATCAGTCGCTATAACCGCCAAAGACACTTCATCACCGGTAATGTTTGTTTGATCAACAAGCTCTGTAACCACAGGAGCTGCGTTGGTAACTTCCCAGGTGAATGAATCGGAAGCATTCATATCTCCATCGCTAACTGTTACCGTGACATTAAATACATCTATTTCTTGTAAGACCCCGCTAATATTACCGCTGGTAGCGCTGATTGATAAACCCGTTGGTAGCCCAGTGGCGCTGTAGCTCAATATACCGCCTTCGGAATCAGTCGCTTCAATGGCAAGTGAAATCACTTTATCAATAGGATCTGTACGGCCAAGAAGTGGCGTAATAGTAGGTGCCGTATTATTCACAACCCAAACAAAACTAGTGGGTGTTAATAAATCACCATCACTGACAGTTGCTGTGACATTAAATGTACCAGAAGCCGTTAATACCCCACTAATCAGACCGCTATTGACATTAATTGCTAAACTAGAAGGAAGGCTACTTGCTGTATAACTCAAGATATCGCCCAGTGTATCAACCGCAACGATGGTCAGTGATACCGAGTCGCCTATAGTATCAACTTTATCAAGCGGCTGGGTAACGACGGGTGGCGTATTATTGACAGACCAGATAAATCCAGAAGAGCTACTCGAACTGCCATCACTAACAGTTACCGCTATACTATATGGACCCCCATTTTGCAGCGTACCGTTAATAAGGCCTGTACCGGAATGAATCGACAAGCTTGCTGGCAAACCTGTCGCTGAATAAAATAGAGTATCGCCTTCAAGATCATTCGCATTAATTTGCAACAAAACACTTGTGCCAGCATCGTGAACCTGATCTGGAATTACAGCAACTGACGGGGGAGTATTAGTAACACCCCAAGTAAAACTTGCACTATCACTTAGTGACCCATCACTCACAACTACTACCACAGTTGCTAGTGGTGTCATCGGCATAATTCCACTGATTTCACCTGTTTGCGTGTTGATCGATAAACCCGTGGGTAGGCCTGAGGCTGAATAGTTAAGAGCATCACCCTCAGCATCCGTGGCCACAATCATCAAAGAGACATCTTCAGCCACTAAATTCACTTGATCTAAAGGCTGTGTTAATACCGGTGCTGTATTGGGCGGGTTTACAAGCCAGTTAAAACCCGCCGAACTTGACAGCAACCCATCACTAACTGTAACCGTAACACTAAAGTTACCTGTACTATCCAAGCCACCAGCAATCACGCCACTGAACGCATCAATAGACAAACCGCCTGGCAATCCGTCCGCTGTGTAAGTTAATGCATCGCTTTCAGTATCACTGGCCACAATCGTCAGTGAGATATCATCATTCAGAATACCTATTTGATTACCCGGTGAAGTGAGCGTTGGCGCGGTATTAGCAGTAACAAGCCACTCAAAACTAGCCGAGCCTGTCAAGTCGCCATCGCTGACACTTACTGTCACATTAAATGTTCCAGCTGTTTGCAAGGCTCCACTAATCTCACCACTATTGGTATTAATCACCAAACCAGTTGGTAAGTCTGTTGCAGAATAATTTAGAGTATCGCCATCGGCATCACTCGCAGCAATTCCTAAAATTACCGCTGCACCCTGACGATCATTTTGGTTGCCGGGGTTAGACACAACCGGGGCAATATTGGTCTCGATAACCTCAACCCGAATATCATCAAAGCCAACCTCAAACACCTGATTATCACCAAAATACCTAAAATGAGGGTATCCGCGATAGTAATTACCATCCACGGCTTTGAACCGTACTTTTATATTTTGCCCAGCATAGGCGTTTAGGTTAATGGTTTTTTCGGCCCATTCAGAGGGTACGGATACTCCGGAAGGCGCTGTATTTCTCCAAAGTGTTTGAACCTGCCCACCAGCAACGATTTGCACTTCAAAATAATCATTATTCCAACCAGCAGAGTAACTGCCCATAAAATAATAAAACCGCAGAGTACTATCACCACTACTGGGAATCGTAATGCTGGGCGATTGTATTGTGGTAGTACCGTCCAGATCGATATACTGGGGAGAACTACCAGCTCGGGGGCGTGTGCCAATTCCAAAATCATCACCTATGCCGTAGCCTTCTTGGTAATACACTCCGTACAATGGGCGCTGGTCGAATCTACCAATCTCAAGTGGACCACGAAAAGAATATAAAGGTAAGTTGCGTACTACATCTGTTCCATCAGGATCTTTTACCCAACCGTTTGTGGCATAACCAGAAATCGGATCATGATAAATAACAACGGTATTTGTGGCCTGAGTTTTTTGACCTGAGCCAGCTGTTGATTGCTGCACAGATACCGTGGATTTTTTTACACCAGCTGCCGCCCGAACATGGAAAATTGCACTGCGTGCCAATATCTTTGATGTTTTTTTCTTATTGTTGCTTTTAAGTATGAATTGATAAGCACCAGGGCGATCAACACCAACTAGGAAGTCTATACCAGTTGCTTGGTCGGCAACGATCAGTTTGTTATTACCTTCAGTTAAATTCTCTAAGTAAACCGTAGCTTTGGGGTAATCACCATTAGAAAACCACATGACAGAAAATTCACAAGCTTTTAGACTTAAATCACATCGGTCGAGATACGAATATCGAATGTCATGCAAGCCGACGGTCTTCACAAGTTGAATTATTTCGTTTGTTGATCCATTAGCAAATTTAATTTTACGGTTATTATCCTCTGCCATTTGAAACTTAATCTCAGCACGAGCACTCATGTCACCTGCTGATGGATCAATAAAAATTCGTTGAAAATTTGGTTTAAACCCCTTTCTCTTAATTTCTTCGCAATTGTCAACCACAAAATCTGCCGAGCCTAACTGTCCTATTTTGCTTACGCCAGAGTCCGCCGGTATTCCTCGTTTTACCATTTGTGCACAAATTTGTACTTTGCGACTATCGGCGTTTGTCAATATAGTTGTCGCCTAAAGCTTTAAATTATGCCGCCTTGTTTCTCTCAGTTACCGCTAGTTTCTTTACCGGGTTAAGGTAAACATCGCCTACCGGTTCCCAGTTCCTTATACTGCCACTCCAGCGTTCTGGATGCTTCGATTTTGCCAGTTCATATACTCGCTTGCGATTAGCCAATATCTTTATATCCAGCCCCTTGTGACGCTGTTCTGGGGTAACAAAATTTATCGCACTGTGTAG
>JAKITK010000110.1 GCA_021648125.1 Lysobacterales bacterium | reverse complement strand
GGTATGTGTTTACCGAGTTACCGAAAGCAGAAACAGTGGAAGCCATCGAGGCATTGCTACCAGGCAATATCAGCATGGATCAGATCCGGGGCGGTTGAGCAAGGGCGGTGTTTATTAACCGCTTACGTTACTTCTCTTTTTAATTGGTGCTTAGGAGTTATATTGTAAACACAACAGCGTTTGCCTGCGCCTAGTTTCCTACTACCAATTACCAGTAACTGATAACATCGGGCCGGTATAGCTGAGATCAGCAGAGCCTCTCCAGTTGGGCTTGTCGACACCCAGATCAAGCGTAAAATATTGATAGCTGAGATCAAAACCTACATTTCTGAAGGCTTGATAATTGACCCCAATGATGGCATTCCAAAAGGTTCCATCATACTCATCAATTTCCGCGCTGATCCAATCAGCGCGGCTATGTATCAGCCAGTTTTTGGCGGGTGAAAATTTATACCAGACACCGATATTAGGAAGTGGAGCAGTGGCCGATACTCGGCTTTCCTCAAATCTTTCAGTGCCGTCGCCAAGAATAATATTACCTTTAACTGAAGCGGTAATTGAAAAGATATGCAAACCAATTCCTGCGCCAAAATCTGAACGCTCATCTTTATAGAACGACCGGCCTAGAAACAGCCGACTAATCGCCATTTTGATGCCACCCTCCACGCTAGTGCCTGCTTGAAAGTTAAGGTCTTGCCACTGTATATCTTCGGTAAGGGTTCTCGTGCCTGTAGAGTTGGAGCTGAAGTACTGAGCACCTAAAGCCCACTTACGCTGCTCGCCGAATTTCCAAAATATCTGGGTATTAAATAGTGTGGCGCTTTGATCAACACTCAGACGCTGCCCAAAGTCTATATTCGCACCAGTATCACCATTGGCATTAATTTTAAAGCCTTGGTCTGACTGAAAGGCACCCAAGGAAACAATAAAATTGTCAGAAAGCTGTGGATGATATTCATAATCCTCAGCATATAGACTGCCGCTGATGGTAATAGTGATCAAAAGGAGTAGTAAGCTTGCTTTTATACTCATGCTAGTTTCCAGTGTTATGCTAGTGACGGCTAGTGACTGTTTCTATGGTTTAGGGCAAAGAATAGGTTTCAGCCAATTACTCTTCAGTTTTATGCTCTACAGTAATTGCTACAGCTTCAGTCAGGGTTATAACCACCAGATCACCAACCACTGCTTTTTTAAGGTTCTCAGGGTCGCGGGCAGTAAACTCAGTAACTTCACCATCCGCGCCTTTAAGCTTGAAGGTGTTCTCTTCCAAGTTGATTTCCTCAACCACAGCATTAATCACAATAGCTTCTAGAGCTGCAACACCCGGCATTTCGCCTTCATCGCTACGGACTTCAGCCGCAATAACGGCAATGCCCGCTTCGGCATCAACCGCGGCAACGACTTCAATGGATATGCTCTGTACATACTCAATATTCAAGCTATCGCCAACGCTAACCTGATTAAGGTTGCGTATATCTTCGCTGGCAACTATCTCTACAATACTGCCCTCGGGGCCACGCAGACTGACTGCACGGGTTTCATGATTAATAGCCTCTACGGTGGCTGTCAACAGAACTTTCTGGGTGGCTGAGATAGCGGGTTTATCCGCCTCAGAGCTTGTTTCAGCAACGACTGTTTCAACAATAGCCACTGGTTCAGCGGCAACCGTTTCAACGCTTTCTGCTACAGCGTTAGACTCATCAATAGCGGGCTCTACAGATGTAGAGGTGCTATCACTACAGGCAGTTGCAAACAATACAGTTAATAAAATAATGGCGGCTTTATACATGAGGTTCTCTTCCTAGTTAAATGAAGCTTGTGAGAGGGGGTATGCTCAGCATTATACAAGTATTTCGTGAGAATAAAGTCGTACTTTTTGCATTTTTTACCTACCAGCTTGCTTTATACTATTTAATAAAGTCGTACTTTTTCTGGTCAACTCTCAAGAACGACCCTCCAGAATACCTAGGATGATATATTGATTTTAATCACAGTCACTTCTTACTATTCCGTGAGAATAAAGTCGTACTTTTTTGAAAATTAAATTTAATTATTTGGTGGGAATAGAGTCGTACATTTTTCAGCTATTTCATGATCGCGCCTTTACTGTAGGGAGCAGGTAAGTTGTGTGCAGAGTATTAGATCAATACTCTGAAAACTAACTTTTATCGCTTAATTTCTATAACTGGGCAATGCCGCGTTTTGTGTTGTTTTTGATAAGTTGCTGTAATTTTTTTTGAGATGCCTTGGTGATATCGGCATTTGTGTAGTCCCATTCCAACAAGTTGACTTCTTGCTTGGCTTGCTCACTGATATCGAGCTTGATGAGTAGCATGAGGTTATCGGGCTGGAAAAATTTTCTATTGGTTTTTATCAGTTGTTCTGCTTCATTGAAATGCAGCTCGATGTCATCGGCCCAGCGTGCGAACTTATTGAGTTTGGCTGTGGAAAGATTGGCTTTATCTGTCTGGGTAAGTTCGTCCAGGGTTTTTTTTAGTTTTTCGATCAGTATTGACCTGATGGTCTGTTGGAATATATCCAAGCCAGCGAGGACGCCTACCGGTATATCCTCATAAAGCCACTCTTCTCGTTTACTCCCAGGGTTGCTTGCGAGCATGTCACTAACCTCGGTTTCGGTGCGTTTTCTGGAAT
>JAKITK010000109.1 GCA_021648125.1 Lysobacterales bacterium | reverse complement strand
AACTGTAAGGACTGGCTTAAGCCAGCTTAGCCTGCCTTACAGTTACTTTTATACCATAAATTCAATGCCACGAAAATCGGATTTCTCTTTTCTTTTCTGTAAGATTTATTATGAAACCTTTGTAAGTTTTTTTACTTTGGTGACCGGACAGGCATATAACTTTGATTTATACAGCCAAGCCTGAATATCAAGCCATAGTTCTGTATAAGAATTTTCATTAGTCCTATCGTGCTATCAATCCCATTGATTTACAAGTGAAAATTTTAATTGCTAACTAGAGATAAATAAATAGGCAGAAATATCCCTGGATAAAAGCGGTATATTCCTACTTAAACGAGGGTAAGTCGTTGATATTGGTGTTTGAGAGGCTTAGTTTTCTAAAATAGGCGGAATTTCGGCGGTATATCCTTTCTGAGTGAATTAACTTAACAATCATGATTTAATAGCAACTTCTAAAAGATTGTTGTGAGCCAGTAGCGATGAGTGCCCTGCCCTGAATACTAGCTATCTGTATTTTTACCCCATGTTTGAGATTAGTTTTATTGATTAAAAAACGCCCGAATCTCCTCCGCCTGAGAATGCGCATCCCGATAACCCAAATCCATTAGCGCACGGGTATAATCACTTTCAAACAAAAGGTAACTAGGCATCCGCCAATCACTACCCCAACCGCCAATTGATTTGAGCAGGAAGCGTACACTGCGGGGAATGGCGTTGGCGTGTTCTTTAGTAATCTCGCGAATATCAACGGACGGTCTAATAACAAAAGTTTCTATTTTTCGTAGCTTTGCCTGCTTACATTGTTCATCTGTCATTAAACTCAGCGTATGGTTTATTCGACGTAAGCGGGAAAGATCGGCCTCCAGATTATCCATAAAAATAGTATCCAGCATATAACCTCCCAATTCGCCTAGAGATGGGTACTCGACTAGGGTTTCAGGCTCTGGGATGAAATGTCGGTCGCGGGTACCGATTATTAAGATTTTACTTGCCCCCAAGTGAATTGCTGGGCCAAGTGGAGCCACCATGCGCAAGCCGCCATCACCGAAATACTGTGTGCCCAGTCGTTGGGCAGGAAACAAAAATGGCAGTGCTGCAGATGCCATGATGTGCTCTACTTCGAGTTTCTGTGCCACACCCTGACGACGACTGCGCTGCCAGTTTTTTAGATTAGCCATGCCTTGGTAAAAGCTGATCGCATCAGATGTTGTATAAGCAGATGCGGTTAGAGAAACAGCTTGCAGACTGCCACCGAGAATACTGCGCTCGATGCCTTCCAAGCGCAATGCCCGTTGTAATAACTGTTTCAATGGCGCGTTATCGAGCAGACTTTTTGGGGCTTTGACACCAAAGCCGCCTAACATTACTGAAGCCACCAAACGCAGCATTGTTTTAAGGATGTTCCAAGTGTCGGTGCGGTAGATATCGCTGCACTGTAGGCCGCCCCAGAATTTCTCCAATTGCGAAACACCATAGGCAAACTCATCTGCATGACTGGCCAACACCGCCGCATTAATTGCGCCCGCAGAGGTTCCGCAAATTATTGGGAAGTGGTTGTTGTTAGGTTCCAGTATTTCGCTTATCGCTTTAACCACCCCAACCTGATAAGAGCCACGGGCGCCGCCGCCCGGTAAAATTAGCGCGGTTTTATTCGTGTTTTCATTGCTTGTTTTATTTATATTTATATTCATAATGTAATGCAGTAACAAGGATTCATTTTTGTGGGTCACGCCAGTAGTCGCGAGTTTGCAAATACCAGTAATTTAGTTGGGCGGCAATCAATCCTGCCGGCCCAAACACGGACTTCAGATTATACGGCTTAAACCACAGGTAGCGCGTATCTCCTTCACTAATGGCAGTGGCTAAAAGCTCGGCTACCGCTGTAGTTGGGGTAACTCCCTCACCACCAAAGCCAGTGAGATGCCATAAGCCCGGCTCACTTTCTCCAACCATTGGCATTTGGTGTCGGGGATAGCCCATAAGACCAGACCAGACAAAGTCTGCTTTCACATTTTCAAGCGCAGGAAAAACTCTGGCCATATCACTCCGTAGTCGTTTTTCAATGGTTGTTGTATTCGGGTCGCGAACGCTTATCCTTCCACCCCAAAGCAAGCGATTATCTGGCAGCCTACGGTAATAGTCAAAGGCAAAGCGGGTGTCGTATACCGCCCGTGGCGTCGCTAATAGTTCTGGCAATATAGTTGGTAAGGGTTCGGTTACCATTACATAAGTTGATATTGGCATGACGGCACGGGCGGGTTTGGCCTTTAATATGCTCTGGTAACCGCCACAAGCAAGCACTACTTGATCGGCCATAATTTCGACCTTGCCTGATGTAACCCGCCATTTTTTATTTACCCTTTGTATATCGGTTACCGGAAAATGTTGCCAAACCGGGATACCGGCATCCTGTAATGTTGTAGCCAGACCATGCACATAAGCCAATGGATGAAAATGCGCCGCACCCGGCTCTAGTAAACCATCATAATAACGCTCGGAATTGATTGCTTGGCGTAATTGTTCACGCGGTACAAATTCCCAATTTGCGCCCATTTGTTGGTTCATAAATTGCAACTGCTCCTGCAACTTATCGCTACGATTAAACCAATCTGCGAGCATAACCCCAGTGCTTTGGAACTGACAATCTAATTGATAGGTTTCACT
>JAKITK010000064.1 GCA_021648125.1 Lysobacterales bacterium | reverse complement strand
ATATAGAAAACCAGAAGCCGAACGACCCCGATGATGATTTTAGTGTGCTGTAAGGCGCCTTTAGGCGAAATGACCGGCTTTTAGCCGTAATCTGAAACCACCGGCTTTAGCCGGTGGAGTATTCATTTATATTGCCTATATTTTTCTCATTTTTGACAAAGCTAGAAGACCCGTCAGTGGATGGATTGGCTTCCACCTTAAACATTGTATCTTTATCAAACCTATATTGGATGAGATTTGATGCGTGACTAGTAATGAACTCACCCCAGTTGATATATACTTCCAACTCTAAATAGTTTGATGATTTACATCGAATTACAGCAGAATATGGTTTTCCAATCCAGTTACTACCTTTTGTTGATGATGAAATTACCGTACCAATTTTTGCATCCGTCATTTCGTCATTATTAATTGACGCTTTCCATTCTGCATTAACGGAAAGCGGGGAAAATATAACACTTAGCAGCATTACGAATTGGGAAGTTCTGATGTTCATTGCTTGATTCCTTTGTGACATTTTTGTCACATAACGCCCCATAAATTGATCGGCGATTTAACAAACTGTAACCCAAAACTAGAGCGATGTTAAACGAAACTACTAAACGTAAAACAAACCCTGCTTTAGCCGATCAATTTGATGGGCTTGTTATGCCTTATTCTTCGATGTAGTTCTTAACAAGCACCTGCAAAAACATTTCAGTTTTATATTCACATTCCTTGCACACCATAGTTAGTGACTGACCGTACCTAAACTTAGTAAGGTAATTATGTGGAATATGATTGATTGTTTGACATTTTTTGCACGCTAAATCTTGTTTGTAACGTGTGTGTGTAAAGGTGTCTCCATCTTTTTTAATAATATAACTTTCCATACACGATGGTGATATACAATTGACAGCTTGATTATCTTCCAATAAACCTACACTCTTTCTAATTGTTGAACCACATGCACCACAATCAAAGGTGTAACATAAGCCCGTTTTTCCAGCTTGCCCCATTATTAGATTGCCTTTGCTTATTCCCTTTAATTCAATCAATACATCATTAACTTTCTTTAAGATTTTATCTTTATTTCCATAATTACTAACTTCATCTTCTTTTGATTTAGGTAATGAAACATGCAAAGCTACATTTGATATAGCATTCCATAGTTTTCCAAGCTTATTTAGATCAAGCTTCGATTGTTTTCCAAGATTGTGAAACTTTAAATCTTCAAAATCTTCAACTGTTTCTGGAGACTTCTTACCTGGCTTATATGCAGCAATGGCAAGAGAAAATTCTTGATCAGCCATTTCATTTGCCTCTGCTACTACTTGTTCAACAACATACTTAGGTTGCCATCCCCGCAAATCTTTATAGGCTAGGTAGTCAAAAGAGATTTTTAACCTCTCATAACAAATGGACTCAATAGCAAGCCTGCATTCAAGAGCCGCATATGTAAGGCTTTGTATTGTATTTTCCGCGATCAATTTTTCAATGACATCTATTTGTTTTTTTAGATCAAGCATACTTTCCTTTTTCGAAGTAAATACTTAAATGTTTTAGTAGCATAACGATTGAGTTTACTGGCGCGCATGATTGCACTTTCCGCGAAATCGCGCCCGAGGTTTAAACGCGTCCAGTGAAACGATTTGTTATGCGACGGTGTATCTATTGCCACCGGAATCCCTCTTTGTGCGTTGAACTGGTTCTCAGTTTAGTACAATATTTGTGCGTTTGCCATTCTTGCCACTTAACGGCTTTTCCGAAGGTCACTGATACTGGATTAAAAGCTGCCCCGGTAATTTTGGTTACGCCTTAGGGTAGCCACCGGACGATAAACTTTCTACCGGTTTTTTTGCCCTGAAAATCTTTGGGCTGGGGGCACATAACGGTTGAGTTTACTGGCGCGCATGATTGAACTTTCCGCGAAATCGCGCCCGAGGTCTAAACGCGACCAGTGAAACGATTTGTTATGCGACGGTGTATCTATTGCCACCGGAACCCCTCTTTGTGCGTTGAACTGGTTCTCAGTTTAGTACAAAGTTTGCGCGTTTGCCATTCTTGCCGCTTAACCGCTTTTTCCGAAGGCCACTGATACTGGGTAAAAAGCTGCCCCGGTGTTTTTGGTTACGCCCTGAAAGTCTATGCAAAACAAACACTCAAAATCTGCTTATTCCTTAACGATAAAACAATACCATATAAACCCCGAGCTTGCGATGCGCTTGCCAGATGTAATACTCTTACTATGTATGAGGAGTAAAAATGAACAAAAAGAGAAAGACGAAATCGCCACTGAAAGATAAGCCCTTAAGGAATCCTGGCCAATCCGTTGACGAAGAGCTTAACAAGCTTATTTATGATGAAGCGATTTACTGGCTTGCTGCAATTATGCTCTCAATTGCTTACGCTGCGCTTGAGTGGTGGCGCTGGTATACCAATGCCCCGTTTATACCTAAGTTATTTACGCTCATCGCATTCATTGTGACCATTGTTGGGATAATAAAATTAGTTAAGATTCGTAAAAAGGTAGTTAACTTGCAACTTGGTAGAGACGGTGAAAAAGCTGTTGGTCAATACCTAGACCTAATGCGGGAAAAAGGCTATAAAGTCTTCCATGATATCGTTGGAGACCAGTTCAATATCGATCATGTCATTATCGGCAAGAAAGGTGTCTTCACAATCGAAACTAAAACCTACAGTAAACCGGTCAAACAAAACCCAATAGTGAAATTTGACGGCTCTACATTGACTGTCAACGGTTTTAAGCCGAACCCTAGCCCAATAGTTCAGGTAAAAGCGCAAGCGTATTGGCTAACTAAGCTCTTAGGAGAGTCAACGGGTAAATCCTTTCCTGTAAAACCGGTATTGGTGTTTCCTGGTTGGTATGTAGAATCCAGCAATATGAAAGATGTCTGGGTATTGAACCCAAGAGCGCTTGAAGCATTCCTCTCAAAGCAAACGGACAGCTTATCGCAGGAAAACGCCTCACTGATTGCATTTCATCTATCTAGATACATACGCTCAACATTGTAGACCGAAGTTGGTATATGCAGAACAGTCACTCGAAGGCACCCTGCTCACAGGTATAAAGCCAAATTGATTCAAGCTCGGCCTGTGCGAGTGTTCTAATGGCATACTTTGCAGTCATTTAAGGGCACATCTATTAATTCTGGATGCGTCAGATTGAGATCCAAAATTTGTCGATTCAAGGCGTGAAATCACCTGTTTAAATCTTGTTCGTGTTTATAGTGTCGGCAGATACTATAAACATGTCGATAAAATAACAATATATCGACATATCGCCTTCACATGTCGATGGCATCAAAGTCTATGCAGTGCTCTAAGATCCGCCTGTCCTGCATTGCCTCCTTAGTCATGCACGCTGTGACGGCCAGCAATAAGGCTTCAAAGGGGGGTTCAGAGGCTCTTGGTGCGCTGATAGAATCCTATCTGGGGATTGGGGCTATAACAAAAACTTGACTTAGAACAGTGCGTTAATAGATACTAATAAACAAAATTCTTACTCCTTAGTGGGTATGCTTGGATTGGTTTCAAACCAGCAAACATACTTCAATTTAAAAACTTGTTATAGGTATGCGCTTTATCTAATGAAGAAACTAAAATTTATATGGTTTATTTTTATTCTTGTTGGCTCAGAATCAGCATTTTCTCAACTAAAAGCATTTCCAGAAGCTGAAGGCTTTGCGGCTTTTGTTTCAGGTGGGCGAAGTGGCAGTGTGTATATCGTGACCAACCTTGATGCATCTGGTACGGGTAGCTTGCAATGGGCAGTTTCACAAGCTGGGGCAAGAATCGTAGTATTTGAAGTATCGGGCATTATTACCGGAGATATTCATATTCCGCATGGGGATATCACCATTGCAGGGCAAACAGCACCAGGTGCTGGCATAAACAAACCACGGGTCAGCCACATTAGAAATCACGCCTCGAAACGACAAATACACTGACAGGATGCGGGAAGAGCGTGAGCAATTTAACCAGAAGTTTTTTATTTTCTACCGAGCGAGCTCCTATAAGCCATGGTTTTTATTTGAACTTTCTGCGCCTGTTCCGTAATTTCGCCCCGTAATTTCGTTTTGGTTCATTTAAATATGTTTAATTGCAGATTTATAGACCGAATTTCGTTCTCTCTTGCCTACAGCCAAAACCAATACAACCAACCTTTCATCTTGAACTTGATAAATCAGCCTATATCCTGCTTGCCGTAATTTGATCTTATAACAACCTGTCATTCCAGAAACTCGGGAGCTTTCAATTTTTGGTAACTCTAATCTTTCACGTAATTTCTTTTTAAATTGCTCTTTAACCGTGCTTCCCAATTTGTTCCATTCTTTTAATGGTTTATCAATAAACTCTAATTCATAACTCATCTAAAGATACCT
The DNA here is from genome assembly GCA_021648125.1 of Lysobacterales bacterium. Lineage (GTDB taxonomy): Bacteria > Pseudomonadota > Gammaproteobacteria > Xanthomonadales > SZUA-36 > SZUA-51. The sequence continues at coordinate 11,708 of JAKITK010000064.1, read as the reverse complement.
TAAAGCTTTTATCGCCCATTCTTTCATTGGCTAATTTTGATAATTCGATATCTTCTAATTTATCTAATAGTAATTCCCAAGACTCTGCTGGAACACAATAAAAAGCAGGCTTGTTTCTATTTAAAATAGCGACTGGAAAGCCTTCACCAGCATTAACAACGGCCATAGGATTTTTTTTAAGGTCTGATACACTTGCTGAGGAATCAGCCAATATTAAATTTACATCACTCATTTTTAACTCACAAGACTTATTAACAGGTCTTACTATAGGTCATATAAACAATATATTCAAATACAAGACCTGTTAAAAGGTCTTATACATTCTTAATGCTTATTTCGCTGTTGTTTTTACTCAACTCAGGACAGCCACCCAATGATTTTAATGCTTATTTCGCTGTTGTTTTTACTCAACTCAGGACAGCCACCCAATGATTTTCCAGGTTCGGACATTGGTTTACGGTTACAATCCGTGAAAGAAGCGCATCTTTACCTGAAGTCGGATCAGCCTGGCGCTCCAAACGGCTCTAACTTCACAATCTGTCCGGGTTGCAACCTTTCACCGCCGCGCGTTATTATCAAATCGCCATGGTCAATATTACCAATTACCTCAACCAGCCCACCCAGGCCGATGCCAGTTTCAACCGATACTTTTTCGACCGTGTTGTCGTCATTGACTCGCATCACAAAAATATTCGAGCCACGCAACACCAGGCCATCGCGTGGTATAGCAACCAGTTCCCTGGGTTCACTGTTGGGTAGCGCAATGCGTACTGGGCTGCCGACAATCCATGCCGGGTCTTCGGCGGCGATCCGGATTTCAAGCATCCGTGATCTTTCATCACCCACCGGAATGACATAGTTGATCATGCTCAAAGACTCGCGTTTATTGTGCTTGACCGATACCTGCATGCCTTCACGGATCCAACTGGCGATAGACAAGGGTGCCTGTGCCCGGATTTCACGATGCTCGGTATCGACCAGGCGCGCCACCTGGGAGCCGCGGGCGACAAACTCACCGATTTGCACCAGACGCTCTGCGACCACACCCGGGAATGGAGCTAGCACTTCGGTCTGGGCAATGCGACGCTTTATCTGCGCGATCGCCACTTCCGCGCGCTTGATATCCTGACGGGTGATATCTAGTTGTGACTGTGCCTCATCCAATTGTGTGGCAGCAGCGTTGTTACTGGCGCTGAGCTTTTGGAAGCGCTGTAAACTGCTGTCCCGGAACTTGAACTGAGCTTTCAGGCTTGCCAGCTGTGCTTCACTGTCGCTAAGATTCAGATGCAGGTTCTGCGCATCAATACGTGCAATCGCTTCGCCCTTCTTTATCCGTGCGCCAACATTTGCGACCCAGGTAACCCGGCCATCGGTCTCGGCTGCGATTCGTGCATCATTCTGACTGATCACAGTTCCGGACACCCACAAGGTTGCAGAAAAGGTATCGCGTTGCGCGCTCTCGACCATTACCGGCGCGGCTGGTGCTTTTTGCGCCAGGGATAAAACAGGGGTCATAGCAATGATTAAACAGCTTATCAATGCGATTCGTGTGGTGTGATTCATACTAATAGTCCTTGATTAGGTAACGGATTCCAGCGCAACTTTAGCGCTTATGTTCGGCGCAATGTTTTCGACCTGCCGGGCCTTACCAAGGCGTAGCATGCAGGGTAAAAGTAATAATGTAAAAACTAGGCTACAGGCCATACCACCGACGATTGATGCAGCCAGCCCGCGATAGATAACACTACCTTCACCGGGTAACAGTAATAACGGCAACATACCGAAAATGCTGGTCAGTGTAGACATGAAAATTGGTCGCAAACGCACCCGCAGCGCGCTTTCTACTGCCTGGTGGCGGTTCATTCCCTTACGCTCGGCTCGGCGGGTCTGGTCAACCAGCAGTATCGCATTGTTGACCACCAGACCCAGCAGAATGATGAAACCGATCATGGTGAGCAGGTCCATCGGTTGAAATGTCACCAGGTTCAGGGCCTGGATGGCAATCACGCCGCCCACACCGGCTAACGGTATGGTCATGATTACCAGCGCGCTATCTTTTAACGAACGGAATAAACCAGCCATCAACATGAACAATATAAACAGGGCCAAAATAAAGTTGCGGCTCATGGTACCGATGGCTGCACTGAGACTATCAGCACTACCGCCATACTGAATGGAACCATCGGCAGGCAACACGGCGCGCAAACCCGGCTCAACCTCTGCCTTGATCTGAGCAATCGCGGTTTCCAGCGAAACATTATCCGGCGGATTCAGGCTGACAGTCACGGTACGTCTGCCGTTTACCCTGCGCACCATACTAGGCCCGGTTACACGTTCGATACTCACTAGCTCACTTAGCGGCACGACCTCCCCGCTGGGGGTCACAACCGGGGTGGTCATCAATTGTTCGGGAGTTTCCCAGCCATCGGTTCGCATGATGATATCCATGCGGCTTTCGCCACTAAAGTATTCTCCCAACCACAGACCATTGCCCAGGGTTCGAATCAGTGACGCTACGCTACGCCGATCCATACCAACCTCATTGATACGGGCATCGTCCGGTGTGATGCGCAGCTCGGGTGATGCCATTTCAATACTGGGCATAGTCCGCACATTGGCGCCTGGGAACACTTCCATCAACTTCTTCTGCGCCTCTGCGGCTGCGGCATACAAGCCTGGCTGATCAGATGACTGCAGGTGCACGGCGATATCACGACCGCCACCGAAGCCACCAAACAGGTTGCCCTGACTAGCAAAGCCGCGAAAATCAGGAATATCTACCAGCACTTCAGTGCGGACTACCTTCAGTAATTCATCGACCCGGCTTTGATCCAAAGCCCGGGTGCCAATTGTGCCACCACCTGGCCCGCTCATAATGTAGTAATTTTTTAAAGCGGGTTGTTTTTCTCCATCCATATAGGGTTGCAATCGCGTGACCAGTTTGCTGATGATTTCTTTTTCATTGGTCTCAACATTGTTCCCGGGAGGGAATTGTATAAAGGCATCGACAGCATCACGCTTTACCGGTGGTAAGTAGTCCAATTGTGGAAATAGCAGCCAGCTTATCAATAATGGTGTAGCCACCAAGCTGATTATTAGAACCACCCTGCGTTTCCTGGTTGCACTCACCTTCATCAATGAACGCGCCAGTCGCGCCCAGCTCTGGGTACTGTCTACGGTCAATTTCTTTGGCTTTAGCCAACTACCGGCCACGGTTGGCAAAATGGTTAAAGCCACAAAAAGCGAAATCACTACTGCAATGGATATCGTCAAGGCAAGATCAGCGAACAACTGGCCTTCCACATCCTTTAAAAACAGAACCGGCAGGAATATGGCCACCGTGGTCGCAGTAGATGCCATCAAAGCACCTTTGACCTGGGAGGCACCAGCTAACGCTGCCACCGATGGTTTCTCGCCACGTTCACGCAAGCGAACAATGTTTTCTGAAACCACAATTGCAGCATCCAGCACCATCCCGACGGCAAATGCAAGACCGGCCAGCGAGATCACATTCAAGCTGCGCCCGGTCAAACCCAGCACAATAAAAGTTGAAAGCAGTGAAATCGGGATCGCCGAGGCGATGAGAATGGTGGCGCGGGCATCGCGCAGGAAAAACCATAAAATACCGATCGCAAGTAATACGCCCAGCAACAGGTTATTGGTCACCATGCTGATCGCTCGATTAATAAAAACTGAGGCATCAAACGACTGCTGTATATCCAGACCGGCTGCAGCCAGTGGGCCCTCGCGCAACTCTGTAACAGCTTCCTTGACCAGTTTCAGTGTGCTCAGAACATTGGCGCCATTGGCACGGTCGACCTTCAGAGATATGGCCGGGTTACCATTTTGGATCGCTATTCGGGTTTTCTTTCCGCGGTTTACCTGAATATCTGCAATATCACCTAGCCTTATGGGGCGACCCTCGCGCCACTCGAGGATCAGGTCTTTGAATTGTAATGGGTCGTAACGACCCTCAAACCGAAGCGTGTACTGCCGGCGCCCTACATCTACAAAGCCGCCAGAGACATCAGAGGAGCGGCTGGCTCGCTGCGAAATCGAGCCCAGCTCAATACCGTACTCCGCTGCCTTGTATGGATCAATAGTGATTTGTAACTCATTGGCTGCACCCGCGTTAACTTCTACACCGGCAACGCCGTCAATGGATTCCAGCTTAGGTTTGACTGTATCCATGATGAACTGTGCGTAGCCTTCTATGGGGCCTTCGGTGCCGGGTAAAAGCTGTACAAAAAACCAGCTCAGGGCCTCGTTGGAGCCACCACCATGACCGCCGAGAGTGACCACAGGTGGATTAGAGTCAGCGGGCATCGGTGGTAAGCGGTTTAGCCTGCCAATGACTTCCATTAAAGTCGCCTGCATATCGGTGCCGAGGGTAAACTGCATATTGACCATGGCACCGCCATTAAAAGCGTTGGACGACATGACTGCCATACCCGGCATACCCTGCAACACACCTTCCATCGGCTCCAAAATTTCGGACTCAACCTCTTTTGGTGAAGCTGCCCGCCAATTCGCATTGACATTGATTTGCGGCCGGTCAATGTCGGGAAATAACTGCACCGGCAAGTCATTGAGGCTAAACAAACCAAACAAGGTGACAAGGGCAACCACGACGGCCACCGCTGCAGGACTACTAATCGCTTTTTCGGTAATATTCATATTGATACTGTTTGGCTCCGTGATCTATGCTCTTATTCAGATTAGGCATTGGGTATATTTTGAGTGCTGTCAATCCATTTTTGTGTAGCACAGGTCAGAGCCCTTGAATTGCATTTAGTTGCGACTACAGTTATAAATTGCGATAGTCTGTTATCTGGCATCGGTGAGCCGAAGTTAATGGGGCAGCACTGACATGCTGGCCATACAATTTGGGATTGCAATATCACTTGGTCGGGGTGACAAAGTATAGATATTCGATATTGGGTGGTGATGTTGGGAGTTATTGTGCCAAAATGAAAGTATCTTCAGGTGAGGCGGCGCCGGAGGGGTAGAGGCAGAGCGTTTCTTGGGGGTCAGTGACCCAATGTTTCCAGTTTGTGTCTATAACTACGGGATAATTTAACCACCTCTCCACAGCTCAAGGTGAGGAAGTATTCGCCGTTAATATGGGGCTGCATTCGCTGAACCTTGTGAATGTTGCTGCGCGCGGTTCTGGCTGATACGATCACGGGTTTTAAAAAGCGCCTGATACAGACGGCTGTCATCAATAGGCTTAAGCATATAGTCAATAGCATTGGCGGCAAATGCCTTAATCGCATATTGATCGAAGGCGGTAACAAAGATTATCATCGGTAGCTTTAGTGGGTTAAGGCTGCGAATGACCTCAAAGCCACTCATTCCGGCATCTGAATATTAAGAAATACTAACTTTGGAGATAGCGCGGTGAACATCATTACCGCCTGCCGACCATTTTCGGCCTGGTCGATAATTTTTATCTCGGGTTGCTTGGCCAGCCGTAATTCCAGACCGCGTCTGGCGAGGACTTCATCATCGACAATTAAAGTCCGAATTACTCGTGTGGGCTGCTTTGACAAACTTAAACTCCTGATGCTTGGGTGCCGGGGCTATTGGTACTCCAGTGGTATCCTAATGCTGACGGCAAGGCCGCGAGGCTCGATGTTTTGGCTGCTAAGCTGGCCGTTTTCACCGTACAAAACCTGTAGCCTTTCGATGGTATTGCTTAATCCTATACCACCTTTAGCTGCCTTCGCAGTTTGAAGGTCATTTATATCCTGTCCCTCGCTGAGGCCGGGGCCATCATCGATAACTTGCAGTAGCAATACCTCACCGCTATCAGCGTGTATATTTTCTATTCTGGCTTTCAAGGTAATACTACCACCGGTTTCACTTTCGGCGATGGCAAATTTGACCGCATTTTCTATCAATGGTTGCAAAATCAGGCTGGGGACCAGTGCTTTCCATGCCTGCTGATCAATTTCGGTGTGCAAGCGTAGACGCTCTGCAAAGCGGACCTTCTCGATGGAAAGATAGCGGTTGAGATTATTCAGTTCGGTCTGCAAGCTGACTTTTTGGGTTGGGTTACGGTCTAGAGAGTGGCGTAAAAAGTCGCTTAGTTCAGTGATCATCCGGTTGGCGGTAGTGGTATCACCATCAAGTACTAGGGTAGAAATAGCATTTAGTGTATTGAAAAGAAAGTGCGGGTTAAGTTGGTAGCGTAGCATCTTCAACTGTGCCTGATGGGCGGCATTGGTAGCCCGCAGAGCTTTTTCATGCTGTTGCTGGGCGGTTCGCCAAGATTTAATCGTAAAATAAAGGCTGCTCCAGGCGAGCATTAAATATAAGCTTAGCGGTAACGCCTTAATGTAGCCATACCAGTTATGCGGCTGACATTTGCAATCTGGGTAAACCCATAAATATACCATGGTTTTATAAACATCAAAAATCCCAGCTGCGATGATAGAAACGGTGACTACGGCGAATACAATCGACACAGGCGGGAGTTTCCACAAGTAGCGGTAGATCGGGCGTAACAGCAGGGTTAACAGGAAACCGAATAAACCATACAGCAGGGAGGGTAGAAAATAGTCTGATTTCATCTCCCATGCCAGGCCTTGAACATAGTTGAGGGCGATAAAACCGCCCCAGCCAATGGTCTGTAACAACCAAAAAAGTTTATTAGGGTTTTGGAAAGTTTGTTGTGCCATGCTTTAATAGTACCCCAGAGCTGGTGGTTTTGGCAGGTCAACTATCCCAAGACAAGAACTGTTTGTCGAATTGACTAGGCTTGCCTGCCAATTTCATAATTATTCCCCAATCCCCAGATAGAAACCCCTAAACCGCAGAAAGCATTGGCTGTATAATGGCAACTAAACAGTCCATCACCCAAAGGGTGCACAGCTCAAGGCTTATGACTATTCTACCCTACAAACTCGATACAACGAACGATTTACTGACTTCCCGTGTCGTTCGAGGGGTTACCGGCTACTTGCCGATGTTATCAGAGGCGTGAAATTTAAGGACGGAAAAGAAGTTAGGCAGGATCAATTGCAGGAGACGGCTTAAACGGCCATACACCAGATTTGACTATAACTCTTGCGGCTTGGTAGGGACGGTGAAAAAGCTGTTGGTCAATACCTGGACCTAATGCGGGAACAAGGCTATAAAATTTTCCATGATATCGTTGGAGACCAGTTCAATATCGATCATGTCATTATCGGCAAGAAAGGTGTCTTCACCATCGAAACTAAAACCTATAGTAAACCGGTCAAACAAAACCCAAGAGTGAAATTTGACGGCTCTACATTGACTGTCAACGGTTTTAAGCCGAACCCTGACCCAATAGTCCAAGTAAAAGCACAGGCGTATTGGTTAACTAAGCTCCTAGGAGAGTCGACGGGTAAACCCTTTCCTGTAAAACCGGTATTGGTGTTTCCTGGTTGGTATGTAGAATCTAGCAATATGAAAGATGTCTGGGTATTGAACCCAAAAGCGCTTGAAGCATTCCTCTCAAAGCAAACGGACAGCTTATCGCAGGAAAACGCCTCACTGATTGCATTTCATCTATCTAGATACATACGCTCAACATTGTAGACCGAGATAAACCAGCCCTTGTGGTTTTTAGAAAGTCACGGAGCAAGCAAAATCATAAGCCGGACTTTGATCAAACAAACCACAGGAAACAAACCACAGGACAGCCACACCATAAGTTAGAATGCATAATCCAACATCAACGCGTTTCCTGTTGCACTTCATCAAAGATGTTTTCAACTGATTTTTCTGATAATGGCGAATGACCTAGCGTATCCAAGCGGGGTTTCAAAAAAGCCTCCAGTTCATTTAACGCTTTCTTTTCTTCGGCATTGGGCAGCATGCGTTCAAGCACATAGTTTTTAATGGATTTACCCTGTAAGGCAGCCGCCGCTTTTAATTGTTGATGCTGATCAGAGGTGACTTCGATAGAAATTCGCATAGTTTGGCCTTATTACCCGGATTATCTTTGATTTATTTAGTTTTGTTCAATATTACTGAGCTGAGATTCAGAGAAGTCTATACAGGACAGACACTCGAAACTGGGCTTAACCACGGTCATTTGTTTATGTTCAATTCTATCCGTAGTACGTCCACATTCGAATAATTTTAACAACACGCTCTTGCTCGTAAACTTGATAGACCAATCTATGTTGAATATTTATTCTTCGTGAATATGTACCAGATAAAAGGTCACCAACTAATTTCTCAAACGGAGGTGGTTTTTTGAAAGGGTTATCTTCTAGCAGTTCCAGTAACAACTTAACTTTTTGTTTCAACCCAGATGCTGTGATTTTCTTAGCATCTTTTTTTGCCTGCTTTGTATACACTAACTCCCAGCTCACCAATCAAGCTCCTTGGAGCATTCTGATGGGTCTTGACTCATCCCTTCTTTGATTGATTCGCGCATCCCGGGTACTGATAATAAATGTAGTGTTTCAGAAATCGCATTCCAATCTTCCTCAGAAACAAGAACAGCATTCCCTCTTTTCCCCGTAATTACAATAGGCTGGTGAGTCTCTGCAGTTTCGTCAATAAGGCTATAGAGCTTAGAACGGGCTTCTGTTGCATTCATAGTAGTCATGGTATGTACCTCCTCGACACAGCGTACGATAACGCGTACGCAATATCAAGGGCTATGCAGCTAAAATCATAAGCCCTATTTTGTTCAAATTCACCACAACGGCTGATTTAACTCGCCTTTCTACCTGCAATCTTTAATTTTCACGCGTGTAAAACCGGAATAGATCTTTCATGTGCTAGCCCCTGCTATTATTAGTGACTTAGCAAGTATAAACTACTGCATTACGGCTTAGCTCGAGGAAATATATTTTGAATTCAACAGATTTTTTATCACTAAATTTGAGCGCGAAGCTGCTTAAAAAACCTGCACTCGCTCGGCTACCTTTCGAGTGCCTGTCCTCAGGTGTATCCTCAGGTGTAACTCAGGTGTATCATGCCGTTTTTTGTAGGTGGTGAAAATCTTGTATAGCTTCTAGCTCAACACTTTCAGAATTCTGGGCTTTATATAGATCCCATCTCATTTGCAGGTTAAGCCAAAAATCTGCGGACACGTCAAAAAATCTGGCAAGGCGCAATGCCGTACTAGGTGTAACACCACGCTTTTGATTTACGAGTTCATTCACCCTTTGGTAGGGAACATGTATTGCAGTGGCCAATTCACGCTGAGTGATTTGCATAGGTTTTAAAAATTCCTCCACAAGCATCTCTCCTGGATGGGTTGGTACTCTATTGGTTGGTATGCGAATCATAATACACCTCAGTGATAATCGGTTATCTCTACTTTATCAGGACCAGATTTTTCCCACTTAAAGCAAATGCGGAATTGTTTATTAATTCGGATACTATACTGCCCCTTCCTGTTTCCTGATAGGGATTCAAGACGATTGCCTGGTGGTACTTTAAGCTCATCCAACGATACAACGGAATCAATCTGATCAAGCTTTCGTGATGCAATTTTCCATATGCCTTGAGGGCAAGTTTTACGAGCAGCTTGGGATGATTTTCCATTAAAAATATCCTCCGTTGCTTTATCCTTAAATGATAAAATCACAAATACATGGTAGCACGGATATCATGCTATTGTAAGATGTCAGGGTATTGAACCCAAAGCACTTGAAGCATTTCTCTCAAAGCAAACCGACTGCTTATCGCAGGAAAACGCTTCATTGATTGAATTCCATCTATCAAGATGCATACGCACAATACTATAGACCGAAATAAACTAGGCTTTGTGGTGATTTTCAGAAAGTTACGGAGCAAGCAAAGTTATAAGTCCTGTTTGATCAAATTAATCACACTGATAAGTCACGGAAGTCACGGCGAAGTCACGGGACAGCCACCAGCATAAGTCATATTTTGATCAAATCACTCAAAATAAGTAAATTTACTCGCCTTCAGGTCGGCAATCTTCAATTTTTACTCGTGGCAAAAACGGGAATTGCTCTAATATGCGCCTGTCCTGCATTGCCCTCTGCGCCTGTCCTGCATTGCCCTCCTGCATTGCCTCTCCTGCATTGCCTTCTCCTGCATTGCCTTATCATTGTTTGAACTGCTTTATCCATATCCTTCACCTTTTGATTCAAAACATATCGCTTACTTAAGCGGAAAATACAGTTGACTATAATCAGAATGGCGTGAAACAAACAACTGTATTTCCCGTTTAAAGTTCATATTAGGCCTATGGCAGGCTTAAAAAATAATTAAAGAAGCCGCTACTTTTTTTATAACCCAAAGATTCATACAAAGCTTGAGCATTTACATTATCTTCTGCTGTTTCAAGTGCAATACCTTTAGCATTAGTGCTCTGTACAAAACTTTTGGCGGCCTTCATTAATTTTCTTCCTACGCCTAATCGTCTTGCTGACTCAGAAACATAAAGATCATTTAAAACCCAGCTACGCTTCGCTGAAACAGAAGAAAAATTAGGAAAAAGCTGGGTAAAACCTAGATAAGCTCCTGTGTTATCAATTGCGTAAAATATAACAGATTCACTATTATTAATTCTTTCAGATATAAATTCTTTTGCTAGTTTTAAATTACTATCTTGACCATAAAAAATACGATATGAATTAAATAATTCACTAACTTCATTTACATTCTCAATTTTTGCTCGATTTACAACAGTGTTCATTGTTACTCCTGAAGACCAAACGACTGAGTTTACTGACGCGTATGATTGCACTTTCCGCGAAATCGCGCCCCACGTATAAACGCGTCCAACGGAACGAGTTGTTATGCGAGGGTGTATCTATTGCCACCGTAATCCCTGTTTGTGCGGTGAACTGGTTCTCAGTTTAGTACAATATTAGTGCGTTTGCCATTCTTGCCACTTAACGGCTTTTTCTGAAGGCCACTGATGCTGGATTAAAAGCTACCCCGATGATTTTGCTTACGCCCTAGGGCAGCAACCGGATGGTAAAGGTTCTACTAGGATTTTTGCCCTGAAAACCTTTGGGCTGAGGGACACTAAGCAGCCAAAATCATAAGCCCTCTTTTGATCAAATCAAACACAACGGCTGATTTCACTTGTCTTCCGACCTGCAATCTTTAATTTTTACGCATGCAAAACAGAAATAGGCCTCTCATCTACCAGCTCCGCCTATTATTAGTGACTTAGCAAGTATAAACTACTACATTACGAGCTAGCCCGAGGATAATTATTTTGAATTCAACAGATTTTTCATCACTAGATTTGAGTGCGGAGCTGCTTACAAATCTGCACTCGCTCAGCTACCAGAAGATGACGACTATTCAGGCACAGAGTCTGCCACATATTCTGGCGGGAAAGGATGTTATTGGCCAGGGGAAAACTGGTTCAGGAAAAACGGCAGCGTTTGGCCTCGGTATATTGCAAAAACTGGATGTGAAAAATTTCGAGCTGCAGTCTTTAGTATTGTGTCCAACGCGGGAACTGGCTGACCAGGTTGCTAAAGAAATTCGCAGGTTGGCTCGTGCTATTGGCAATATTAAAGTGTTAACCCTCTGCGGTGGAATGCCGTTTGGCCCACAAATTGGTTCACTGCAACACGGCACTCATATCATTGTGGGTACACCCGGGCGGATTGAAGACCACCTGAGTAAAAAAACACTGAATCTTGGTACGCTAACAACACTGGTGCTGGATGAAGCCGATCGGATGCTGGATATGGGTTTTCAAAAATCACTGGATATTATCCTCC
>JAKITK010000108.1 GCA_021648125.1 Lysobacterales bacterium | reverse complement strand
AACCTCAAAATTGAAACTGGGTTTAAAAAACAACTGCCGTTACAGCATGAATATATGCAAACCTTTCTCAAGTATGAGGCGGATTTTGGTGGTGCCAACAGGGTGTTGGTTGCCTTTGTTGCCCGTGACGGGGATATGTTTACCCCGGATTATTTCAAGGCTTTTGAAGATATCAGCGACCAGGTGTTTTTCATCCCCGGAGTTGACAGGGCAAGCGTGCGTTCAATTTTCACTCCGAATGTTCGCTTTGTAGAAATTGTAGAAGACGGTTTTGCTGGTGGTAATGTCATTCCGTCGGACTACTCACCCAGCCCTGAAATGTTCGATATAGTGCGCTCCAATATCGTTAAATCAGGAGAGATCGGGCGACTAGTTTCCAGCGATTTTACTGGGGCTATGGTCTGGGCGAACCTCTTGGAAGAAGACCCAACCACAGGCGAAAAACTGGATTACCGTGAAGTTGCGCGGCAATTGGAAGATATTCGCACACAGTATGAAAGTGAAGACTACACTGTACATATAATCGGTTTTGCTAAAATTGTCGGTGATATTTCCGATGGCGCGCAATCGGTAGTTTGGTTCTTCTTGGTGGCATTTATTATCACCGCAATTATGTTGTATATGTATTCCGGCTCAGTCTGGCTGACGGTATTGCCGTTGGTTTGCTCTGTGGTGGCAGTGGTGTGGCAACTAGGCGCTCTGAGCCTACTAAATTACAGCCTCGATCCGATGAATATTCTCACTCCGTTCCTGATATTTGCTATCGGAGTCAGTCATGGCGTGCAGAAAATATCGGCGTGGGTGGTAGAAAAAGAATTCGGGGGTAAAACCGCCGATGCCTGGGCATCCGAAGGTGTAAGTACACTTGAAAATATTCCTCGGAGGTCATCTCCGCATGCCTCCCGACAGGCTATTAATAAACTATTGGCGCCGGGTATTATTGCACTGCTTAGTGATGCGATTGGCTTCCTTACTATTATGTTTATTGATATTCGCATCATTCAGGAACTGGCAATAACTGCAAGTATTGGTGTTGCTGTAATCATCTTCACTAACCTGATTTTGCTGCCGCTGTTGTTGTCGTTTGTGAAAATGCGCAACCCGCAGAAATATCGTCAGAAACTGCTGGATACAGCCCAGACAGTATCACCATTATGGTCATTTTTGGCTAAATTCACAATGCCTAAGCGAGCCATGACGGTAGTAATTATAAGCTTTTTCTTTCTGGTGTTTGGCATAATGAAAGCTGAGCACCTGAAAATAGGTGACTCCGAAGTTGGCGTGCCGGAATTGCGACCGGATGCTCGATATAATCAAGATGCTATATTGATTTCAGAAAAATTCTCTTTAGGTGTAGATGTACTAACAGTAATCGCCACCGCCAAATATGAAAGCTCCTGTACCGAAAGTTATCAGGTAATGAGTAATATTGATGAATTTGCCTGGCAGATTGAAAATGTTCCCGGCGTACAAAAAGTTATCACTCTGCCTAAAGTAGTTAAGGTTATCAATGCGGGTTGGAATGAAGGTAACGCCAACTGGCGAATTCTTCCACGCGATACTTATGTTTTACGCCAGGCCGTGGGTAATTTGGAGACCGACACGGGTTTGTTTAATTCTCTTTGTGATGCCATTCCAATTATGATCTTCACAACTGATCATAAAGCTACAACCATTAACCGGGTTGTTGATCGGGTAAAAGAGTTACGCGAAGAACTTAGCCTAGGTGATGTGGACTACTCGCTTACCGACCTGTCAGTTGATGACTTTAATCCCGAGGTAGATAAAGGTGAGCCAGGTGATTATCTAGCGTTCCGCCTTGCCACCGGTAATGTCGGGGTAATGGCAGCAACTAACGAAGATGTAGAAGCTGCCAAATTCCCAATGCTGGCATTAGTGTTTGCCGCGATTATTGTTCTGTGTTTAATAACATTCCGTTCAATTTTGGGTACGGTCAGTGTCATTGTGCCACTGGTTGTTGTTTCATTTTTGGCAGAAGCCTTAATGGCAGCTTATGGTATAGGTTTGAAGGTAAACACCTTACCTGTAGTGGCGCTGGGCATTGGTATTGGTGTGGATTATGGAATTTACATCTACAGCCGATTGCACGACTTGCTTGAAGAAGGTTATTCACTGAATGAGGCCTATTTCCGCACCCTTAAGCTTACGGGTAGAGCGATTATATTCACTGGCTTTACGCTGGCGGCAGGGGTTACAACCTGGTTATTCTCCGACCTCCAGTTCCAGGCGGATATGGGTATATTACTCGCCTTTATCTTCCTTGCTAATATGGTCGGGGCAATCGTGATACTACCTGCCTTAATGCGGGTGCTGGTTAAATGGAATGAGCCTGAGCGTAATATTCCGGCGGTAATGGGCTGTTGTAAACTCAGTCCTAGAGAACCATGTGATCCGGCTGCTTAAGAAGTCGCTTGCGTTTTTTTGAAACTGCCGTTAAGGTTATTGCATGAAATTTAAAAGCACTCAACTAACAACTATCTTCCGACGCCGAGGTGTAGAGTTTTCGGTCGGTTGAATTTTAGTTTGTTAATGAACGCAAAAATAAAACCCGACCGAGTGTCGGGTTTTTTTATATATAACATTTAGCTACGATTTAGACTGAAATACAGGAACTAGAATGGAACACGCAAAAATCAAACACTTTATCAACACCCAGGACTGGTCACAGCAGGA
>JAKITK010000063.1 GCA_021648125.1 Lysobacterales bacterium | reverse complement strand
ATGTGATGCGTTCACACGACCAACATCTGGATTTCGATCTCGACTTGGCTAAATCCAGCAGCAATGATAATCCGGTGTATTACATTCAATATGCCCACTCGCGTATTTGCAGCGTATTTGTGAAAGCTGAGCAACTGGACATGAATTACAACCGCGCTATTGGTGCAGCTTCTCTGGATTTACTTACCCAAGAGCATGAAATTGCCATGACCCGGCTACTCAGCCGTTACCCGGAAACTATTGAGATAGCCGCCCGCACCCGTTCACCACATATGCTGGCTTATTATTTACAAGACCTAGCAATAGGCTTACATTCTTACTACAATGCTCATCACTTTATGGTTGAGAATGAAAACCTGCGTAACGCCCGTATGGTATTAATTGATGCTGTTAGGCAAGTGTTCCGTAGCGGTTTAAAAATTATCGGTGTCGCTTCACCTGAAAAGATGTAGCCCCTTGAGCACGGAGTATTGTAAACTGAGCGCATGGCAAGAAAAACAACACGGCGTAAACCAACGGCTAAAAAAACCCAGTCACCTGCTTGGCTGTGGTTGCTTACGGGCATATTAATTGGCCTAGGCGCTTCCACCTGGGCGGTATTGCAGGGATACATACCACAACCCAAGCAAAGCGCAGAAAGCAAACAAGAACTACCCACCCCCGATAAAGGCCGTGCCAAAGACCAGCAAGCCATTCTTGAAGGCAGCGACAAAGGCAAGCCAACTAAAAAACCCCACTACGATTTCTTTACAGTACTGGAAGAAGTCGAGGTAGCAGTGCCTGAAAAAGAACTCCGACAACAAGCAAAAACCGAAGCCAAACAACCTGTGGATACAACAGCTGCTGCTGAAAAAACCACCACTAAAGGTGGCTATATTATTCAAGTTGGCTCTTTCCGCAACCCAAAAGATGCCGAATCGATGAAAGCCCAACTGGCATTCCTGGGCGCTACTGCGCATATCCAGAAAGTCACCATCAATGACAAATCCTGGCAACGCGTACGCGTGGGCCCCTTCAAAAGCGCCAGCGAAGTTGAAAGCATGCGCAAACGCCTGAGCAATAGCGGAATTGACTCCAAAGTTTATCAAGTAAAATAAGAGAGAGAGAAATAATGGAAAATAATATGGAAAACAATATGGAAGATAATAGTAACGACACACAAACCCCAATTACCCAAGACAACAAAAACCTGTCCATGTTGATGTGGATTGGCACATTTTTCTTCGGCTTCATACCCGGATTAATTATTTATCTGCTAAAAACAGATGACCCCTACCTCCAGGACCAATCGAAAGAAGCCCTCAACTGGGCCATCACTGCAATAATCGGCTATGCCATCAGTTTTATTCTTATGTTTGTTCTTATCGGCATCCTGCTGATGTTTATTCTTGTTATCGTGCATTTGGTGTTCTGTATCATGGGTGCAATCGCAGCATCTAGCGGAAAACCATTCAGAGTACCGTACGCCATTCGTTTTATTAAATAGAAAACAAGCAAACCCCGGCGAACGCGGGTTGGTGTCAATTTTTCCTACCACATGCCCGGCATTGAATTTGATGCCGGGCGATCAGGGGCAGGCGCGAATTAACCTCGACTTTTATTTACCCATACACACGTTTTACGCATATATATTCATTCGTTGAAAGGAATTACTCTAAAATCCTGTCTGTTATCATTATTGCTATGCCAAGTGTGAAAATAATGAAAAACCGAATCACTAAAACTATCCATGCATCCGAAATCACCGATGAGAGCGTTTATCTTAAGCGAAGGCACTTTCTTCAGCTGGCTGGGATTGCCACAGCAGGTGCAGCGTTTGCCGCAATTCCGGGGCGTTCACAAGCAGATGTTAAACCGCTGAAAACCATTCCGAGTAAATACAGCACCAGTCAGGCACCCAACAGTTATAAAGATATTACTACTTACAATAACTATTATGAATTTGGTCTGGACAAAGATGACCCGGCGCGATATGCCAAAAGCTTGATTACTGCTCCGTGGTCGGTCAAGATTTCAGGCGAATGTGACAAACCCGGAGACTATAATCTCGAAGATATTCTAAAGCCACACCCGCTGGAAGAACGGATCTATCGGCTACGCTGTGTGGAAGCATGGTCAATGGTGATCCCCTGGGTTGGTTTCTCTCTGGGCGATCTAATCAAGCGTTTCCAGCCCAACTCGAAGGCCAAGTATGTGTCTTTCACTACACTTAACGACCCTGTGCAAATGCCGGGAGTTGGTCGCAAAGTATTAACCTGGCCCTACCACGAAGGTTTAACCATTGCAGAGGCGATGAACCCGCTGGCCATTATAGCGGTCGGTTTGTATGGTAAAACATTGCCAAACCAGAACGGTGCACCGCTACGCCTGGTAGTTCCTTGGAAGTATGGTTTTAAAAGCATAAAATCCATCGTTGAAATCTCGTTTACTCGAAATCGACCAGAGACTTCATGGGCGCTCTCAGCACCGCAAGAATATGGCTTTTATGCCAATGTAAACCCGCAGGTAGATCACCCGCGCTGGTCACAGGCGCGCGAACGACTGATTGGCAATGGCCTGTTTGTGGCCAAGCAGCCCACGCTGGTATTTAACGGTTACGCTGATCAGGTGGCGCATTTATATTCCGGTTTGAACCTGCGAAAAAACTTCTGATCCATGCCGAATATTCGCTTGCTGAAAGCATTGGTTTTTGCTGTCTGCCTGGTCCCTTTTGTGCTATTGGGATTGGCAGCTTTTAATTTGGCCGGCCAGTCTTTGGGTGCCAACCCTATAGAGGAACTGCTGCATCAATTGGGTTTGTGGGGCCTCAGATTTTTACTGCTTACCCTAGCTATAACACCACTAGGACAGCTCAGCGGAAAAACCTGGCTATTAAAACTGCGGCGGATGCTGGGCTTGTTCAGTTTCTTTTATATTTTGCTGCACTTTCTAAGCTACGCCATTCTCGACCAAGGACTCAGTTACACTGCAATTATAGAAGATATCATCGAACGCCCGTATATAACACTGGGCATGACCGCCCTGCTTATGCTGATACCGCTGGCAATAACCTCGACCAATGGGTGGATGCGGCGTCTGGGTCGCCGTTGGAAGAAACTGCATCGGTTGGTTTATGTGATTGCGATTCTTGGTGTATGGCATTTTTTCTGGCAGGTAAAACTGGATACTCGTGAGCCGCTGATTTATGCGGGAATTTTGAGTGTGTTGCTTGGTTATAGGTTGTGGTTAAAGTTTTCCAAGAGCAGGCAAATCACAGCGAAAAGTCAGTGAAACAAGCCCTGGTTTCCGGGCTCGGCTATTCGCCGCCCTTGGTCGTTATGCACATTCAATAATGTCCTCTAGCATCATACTTTGGGTTTCCTTACCAATGCCGTGGCTATTGCGGATAAAACGGAGGTAAACTCTTGCTGTCGGGTTTTTTGTTATCGGAAACTGCTTTTGCCTTCAACCAAAGATTGAACTGCTGGTATAAATCACTACCATTCCAGTTACTTGAGTCTGTTTCTGTTATTTGCGCATAAAGCTGCCGATTCAAAGCCTCAATATTTTCTGCTAATGGCTCAAATCCATCCTTGACGCACTGTTTTTCCAGGCCACTAAGACCATCGACAATACCCAGTTTGTGCACGGCGAATTGACGCAGGGCTGTCGCTGCAGCTAATGCCTGGTTATTGCCACAGGCATTTTTGAATCTGCGTAGGGCATTTTCATGAGGGTCGCGCACCAGCGTGGTTTCCTCTGTTACTGGCGAGTTATTACGATTCCTCCACCACAACAGTAAGGTTAGTAGCCACAGGCTGAAACCGGTAATTGCCAGAATTTGCCACCCGCTTTTTTCTGCCCCGGACACCAGGTTATTCACTGGCTTGTTTTGCTCGGTAGCGGGTATTGTTTCTGCGACCGGCGTTGGCATAACGGCTGCCTGTACATCTACAGGCTCACCGAGGGCTGGCTGTATATCGACAATTTCTGCCGGTACTAGCGCAACTTTCAGCTTGTCTTCTATGGTATCCCACCAGGGAATACTAATTTCAGGCAACAGTAACTCACCGGTGGTTTCTGGTACCACTGCAAAGCTGTGTACTTTTCTACCGGTGACCCACTGACCGGCATTTCGCGACACACTTTCTGGTGTGTCCGGGTAAACTCGGGCCTTATCCATCGGCGGCCATTGAATTTCAGGAAACATAGTGTCGAGCAAACCCACAGCTTTCATTTCAATCACCCGGGTGATTGGTTCCCCCACACGGGCACCGCCGTTGGCGGTTTTTATCTGTGAGTTGACCACTAATTGGCGGGCTGGCAACCAATCCGCACCAGCGGGATATTGGGCAGGTCGGGGCTTAACATCGATGCTGAAGGCCTCGCTGGCTACACGGACTCGTTGGCGCCTATTATGCGCCGCTGCAAACAGACTACCCCCTTGGGTGGATGGTTTTCTTAGCTGACCTGAAAATGAAATTTCAGGAATAATGAGTTCGCCGCTGCGCTCGGGGAAAACCGCATAAACTCGTTCCAGGGCGCGATAACTTACGCCATTACGAGTTGCGTTTATTGAGGTCTCACCCAACTTCACCACAGTGGCATGCTCTATTTGAGGGTCAGGTAAATTTCCGCCAGTCAGATTGTAGCGGTAATACAGCTTAACTGTTAACACCAATTGCGAATGCACATAGATACTATCGGTATTGCTTTCAACCTCCATAAAGACCAATGGAGGCTCCCCGGCCGCTGCAACTGGGGCTATCTCTACAGTTATTTCGAGCTGCGCTGTGCTTACATCCCCAAGCTTGAAGCTCGGAATAGTCAATTTACCTACGCGCTTTGGTTCCAATACATAAAGCACTCGTATCGCTACTGATTGTTTGCCGTTGACAAAACTCCGCGAGGATTCACTGCGGGTATCAATGAAGTGAAAATCTTCAGTCAACAAACTGACATCAATATCGAGGCTTTGATTAATGTCGGCAGTTTCCACCACCAAGGTGATGGTTTCACCCAGCTTTACACTGTCACGATCAACCCGCAGGTCGACTGCAGCCTGACTTACTACGGAAAGTAACAACAGCACTGGAATCACCAACAGGGCGATAAAACCCCGAACGAAGGAATGCTCTTGCTGAGGAACTACTGTCATTGCTGCTTCTCTTTCATGCTCTACCATGGTTGACTCTCGGACTCGTTGCGCCCACGACGCTTATGCTCCTGAATTAATTTCCGCCGCAACAAACCACCGGGGTCATCTGGAATCCGTCGCAGCCATTGTTCTTTAGCCTGCTCGTCTTCCTCGGTCCACTGTGCTTCCTGGGTCATTTGAGCCGTTTGTTCCTCCTCAGCCTGTTGTTCCTCAGAGGGTTCTTGCTCATCTTGCTGCTGCTGATCTTGATCCTGTTCTTCTTCCTCAGATGAGTCATCAGCATCATCGGCCGACTCATCGGTGTCCTCTGACTCACCTGAACCTTCATCTTGCTGATCTTGGGATTGGTCCTGTTGTTGCTCTTGGTCCTCGCCCTGATCGCCTTCTTCTTGTTTACTTTCTCCGTCCTGGCCTTGCATATCTTTCATTTTTTCGAGGATTTCAAGATTAATACGAGCATCTTCGATGTTAGGATTCAACTCCAGCGAGCGGCGGTAAGCGGCGATAGCATCATCCAGTTGGTTTTCTGCCGCCAGAGCATTACCCAAGTTGTAGGCGGCATCTGCCTGTAGCTCTGCAGTATCTGCCGTGTTTTCCAGTGTTTTCCATAAGTCCATTGCCTGGTTGTAATCACCTTGTCGATACAGGGCTTCTGCCTGGAAACGGGGAGATTGGGCGCTTTCCAGTGCCTGAGTGTACTGCTGTTGCTGCAGCTGCTGCTGAGCACGCTGATCGGCATTCCGCCAGAGCTTGCGCCAGCCTTGCTGCAGCCGACTGGGGGCAATTTCAACTTCTGATTGAAATGCTTCGGCTGGCGGCGCGGATTGCGTTTGCTGACTTACCGCGGCTGGGTTGTCCAGTAGCGGTTGGGCGACCGCCCTTTCACCGGTGTGCGGTAATAATAAAATTGGCAATACAAACAACCAGCCTTTGCGGAAACTCAGCAACACCAACGGCAGCAGAAGTATTACCAGCCAATAACCCTGATCCAACCAACGCTGCTCCAAACCCCTGTTGTCACTATCATCGGTAGCCACAAAAGCTTCATCACCCTGCTTCAATATGGCGCTTAACTCCGAATTATCAGCACGATTTTTCAGGTACTGCCCCGCGCCCGCACGAGCCACGGCCCGCAGTTTCCGTTCTTCCAAGCGGGCCACCACAGTTTTTCCATCACGGTCTTTAATAAATCCTCTGCCACTTGGAATCGGTGCGCCTTCCGGCGTGCCAATCCCTAACACCGAGATACTAAACCCCTGGTCTGCAAGCCGCGCCGCCATCGCCAAGGTTCGTTGGTCGCTACTGTCGGCTATCAGTAAGATTTCACCGCTGGCAAAGCCTGCCTGATTAATGAGTTCGGCAGCCAACGCCAGCGCTTCATCCGGGCGACTGCCAGGAGACGGCATGATGTCGGGATATAGGGCCGGCACCATGTTTTTAATAGTTTCCATATCGCTACTTAAAGGTGCAATGACAAAAGCTTGACCAGCATAAGCCACCAGCCCAACCTGGCCTTCTTCAACCTGATCAAGAAAATCCATCAGTTTGAAACGCGCCCGTGCCACCCGGCTGGGTTTTATATCCTCAGCCAGCATCGAACGGGATAAGTCCAAAATCATAACGCGCGCTTGATTGGCACTAAAACTGCCACTGGCGGATTGTTCCCAGGCAGGCCCGGCTAACGCCAGCAAAGCCACAGTTAAACCAGCGGTAATCAGGCTGGTCAATGAATGTCGGCTTTTTTGAGATCCTCCACCACCACCCAAAAATTTGAGCAAATGAGCATCGGCAACCCGAGCCCAGTCTCCGCCGACCTTATGCTGGCGCCAGGCAAAAACCGCTGCCAGCCAAACCACCGGCAATAATAATAACCAGTGGGGCCGAATCCAGTAAAGACCGAATAAATCCATCAGCCTAAGCCCTCGGTTTTAATATCACGGTATAACCAACCCGCCTGTTTCAACAGATTCATTAATGCGCAGAGTAAGCATATTATTAACGCCAACATCAGTGGCAACCAGAACCATTCGGTTATCGGCCGGATAACGACTACATCTGAGCTCACCGGTTCGAGCTCGTCAATGATCTGATATATCTTTTCCAGGTCGCTGGTATCACGGGCGCGGAAATAACGACCCCCGGTTTTCGCAGCAATCGCCTGCATGGTTTTTTCATCCAGATCAGTGGCAGGATTCACTAATCTGCTACCAAATAGATCCCGCACCAGCATTTCATCCGCACCTACACCAATGGCGTATATTGTCAGGCCTTCTTTGGCCGCATATTCTGCCGCCTGCAAGGGGTCTACTGTACCTGCGGTATTGGCGCCATCGGTGAGTAAAACTAATATTCGTTCGGCTTCGGTGTTATCACGCAGGCGCTTTATGGATAAGCCAATGGCGTCACCAATGGCTGTTTCCCGCCCCGCCAAGCCAATTTCAGACTCCTGCATTAAGCGCGCGGTGGTCTGGGTATCGAAGGTTAGCGGGGTTTGCAAATAGGCCCGCGAGCCGAATAAAACTAAGCCAACCCGATCGCCCTGACGGCGTTGGATAAAGGCTGACATGACTTCTTTGACCATTGTTAAGCGGCTGACCATATGCCCGTTTAGCTGCATATCCCGGGTATCCATGCTTCCGGACACATCCATTGCCATTAATAAGTCACGCCCGCTGAGCGGGAAAGTCAGTGGTTCATCAACCCATTGGGGTCGAGCGGCAGCGGTAAGCACTAGCAGCCAGACAATAATTGCCATTAAGCGACTCAACCAGCCAGAAGAACCACTGGATTCTGTACCCTCACCGAGCCAATGATAGAATGGCACTCTAACTGAACCGCTCAGCTGAGACTCGGCTTTTGGCAGAAAACGCCAAGCGAGCCACGGCAGTGGCAATAATAAGAACAACCAGGGCCAGGCAAAAAGATACTCAGCCATTTATCACCACCCGTGCAGCCAGCCAGCGCAGCGCCCAAGCTTTTAATAACTCGACATCATAGACCGGAATATCCGTTTGATACTGCGCCGTTGCCAAGGTTTCGATTACCTTTTGCTCAGCCTCATTCACGCTTGTTCCACCCTGTAAATAGGCAGCCCAAGCAGCTCCCGATAATTGTTGAAGGCCGTGCGCGCCCTGATTGGTCAGCCAGCGTTTGAATAACTGATTGAGTTCCACCAGTAGCTCACGGGGTTGTTCAGAGTAAGTTTGGAAAATATCCACCAGCATAGTTTTCACCATGACTTTAAATCGATAGCGTTTCCATGCTCGATACAATCTTTTCCCAAGCCAGCTCAATAAAATGACTATGGCAATAGTCAATATCCACCAACCGGGAGCCAGCGGCCACCAGTCTGCGGGAGCGGCTGAATGAATATCTTTAAGCAGCCCCAGTAGGTTGTCAGCTGACTTTTCTACGGTGTTTGGAGTCGGATTAACCACGGCTGTTTAAACCAAGACCGCGTTCGATAACGACCAAAGGATCGTCTGTAGTCAGCACCTGCATCCAGCGAGCGCCATGTTTCCTGAACATATCCGCCGGTAGTATTTGATGCTGCTGCTCCCGTGCTTGCAAGCGGGTCTTCAGCTTGCGGCTGCGGGTATCGAGGCTAGTGGATTGAGTTCCATCGGTAATCGGGAACACGCCTGGCGGCATGGCTTGCTCAATTGGATCCAGTAATTGGCATCCCACCAGATCATTATGCTGAGCCAGACGGGAAATATGCCGGTTGCAGTCATCATCCAGACGGTAAAAATCACTGATAATTACCACCAGGCTACCCGGGCGGATGACATTTCGCAGGCGCTTGAGAGAATCAGCCAGCGGATCGGTTTGCTCGGGCAGAGGTTCTGGATTACACCAACGCTCCAACTGTTGAATTAAGCGCAACACACCACGACGACCACCGCGCGGGCGCAATTCGTGGTGTACACCACCACCATATATTACCCCGCCGGTGCGATCACCCCGGCGGGCGGCAGTCCAGGCCATAGCCGTTGCTATTTTGGCAGCCATAACTGTTTTAAGCTGGCCACGGGTGGCAAAAAACATGCCCGGATTACGGTCTACAACCACGATAACCGGGCGTTCACGCTCCTCCTGAAATACTTTCGTATGGGCCTTACCGGTGCGGGCGGTTACCCGCCAGTCCATATTGCGGATATCATCGCCGGGCAAGTAAATACGCGATTCCAGATAATCAACACCGCGGCCGCGAAAACGCGATTCGTGGGGACCGGCCAAAGCCGATCGGGCCGGACGCATTGCCGGCAGATGACGCCGTCGGCAACGACCTTCCAGGGCAATTAATTCTGCCTTGCTGACATGAATTCCGTCACCGGATTGTGTGGACTGGCTAAAGCTGCCAGTTAACGGTGCGTTCATGGAACCGGCACAATCTCCAGCAGGCGTTGTATCACCTGATCGGCTGTTACCCCGTCAGCTTCGGCCTCGTAGGATAAAATTAAACGGTGGCGTAATACATCGTGGGTAATTGCGTGAATATCATCGGGTGAAACATAATCCCTGCCAGCCAGCCATGCATAAGCCCGTGCACAGCGGTCCAGACAAATAGTTGCTCTCGGGCTACCACCATAGGAAATCAGACGGACCAGTTCCGGATCAAATTTGCTCGGGTCCCGAGATGCCAGCACCAGTTGGACAATATAGGCTTCCAACTCAGGCACCATGTTGAGATCGAGCACTTCATTTTGCGCCTGAAAAATTTGTGCCTGACTCACCAACACTTGCGGCGGGGTATTATCACTCAACTCCTCGCGCGCCTGCTGCCG
The DNA here is from genome assembly GCA_021648125.1 of Lysobacterales bacterium. Lineage (GTDB taxonomy): Bacteria > Pseudomonadota > Gammaproteobacteria > Xanthomonadales > SZUA-36 > SZUA-51. Next base: position 6,335 of record JAKITK010000063.1, on the reverse strand, counting down.
GGCCAGATGCAAAATTTTTGCTTCAGCCTCTGCATCGGGATAACCAATTGTCACATGCATAAGAAAACGATCCAACTGAGCTTCCGGCAGCGGATATGTGCCTTCTTGCTCAATGGGATTTTGCGTTGCCATTACCAAAAATAAATCCGGCAACGGGTATGTTGTACTGCCGACGGTTACCTGATGCTCACCCATAGCCTCAAGTAAAGCAGATTGTACTTTAGCGGGCGCGCGGTTGATTTCATCTGCAAGCACTAGATTATGAAACATCGGCCCGGGCTGGAACTCAAACTCTCCGCTTTGCTGGCGATAAATTTCGGTGCCAGTAAGATCAGCCGGTAGCAGGTCGGGGGTAAATTGGACACGATGGAAATCACCTTCAATGCGCTCTGCCAATACTTTAATAGCAGTAGTCTTAGCTAAGCCCGGAGCACCTTCAACCAGTAAATGACCATGTGTCAGCAGGGCAATAAGCAGGCGTTGCACCAGCGCCGGTTGGCCGATGATTTTAGTTTCTGCTTCTGCCTGTAGTTGGATAAACGCTGCATGTGCGCCCGCGACTGCATTGGTCTGGGTTGTTGTATCTTCCATAATTCCTGCCTATTGATGTGTCATATTAATATAGGACTGCTAGATATTTGCAGCACTGATTATTGATTTTTCTGGGACACTTATTCAGCGAAAAAGTTTCGCTCTCGATTAAAACACATATTTGTACAATTATGCCTAAAACTAAGACGAATACCCAGTGTAAATAGTCACAAAAATGGAGATTAAACCTTGATACTCGCCTGCGTGACAGCGAACCGTAGCTGGAACTCCAATCAAAGCTATGCTGTTAGCCTCAGACCGTTACTGATTTGGCATTATTGATCCTGTGGATCAATATCAATCGCCCAACGAATTTTTCGGCTGCCGGGCAGGCGTTCCAATCCAACGGAAATTTGTTTAACCAACCAGTGCAATAGCGGGCGCCGGTGGCTTTGAAACAATAAGATCATCCGGTGGCGTCCGGCACGACGGGCTTGTAACGCGGGCATTGGTCCGAGCACCAGTAGTTGTTCGGCACCACTTAGCCCTTGGGAGTCCTCGTTGAGTTGTGCTGCCAACGACTCTGCATAAGTAGTAAGCTGAGATAATGCGCGAGTTAACTCGCCTTGCTGGTTGGACTCAGCGCGTAAGATGGCCTGATAACTATACGGGGGTAATCCTGCCTCTGCACGCTCCCGCAGCATGGTTTCTGCCAAACTAAAATAACCTCCACTGATCAATTGCTGTAGTTGGGCGTGCTGCGGGTGATAGGTTTGCAGTACCACCCTTCCGGGTTCATCGCCCCGACCGGCACGGCCGGAAACCTGGGTTAGCAGTTGCGCCAGCTTTTCAATAGCACGAAAGTCTGTGCTGAAAAGGGACTGGTCAATATTTAAAATCACTGCCAACGATACCCGTGGTAAATGATGGCCTTTAGCCAGCATTTGCGTGCCAACCAAAATGCAGGCTTCACCTTTGCCCACTGTTGTTAAAATATCCGCTGCGGCATTTTTACGCCGGGTGCTGTCCCGATCAAAACGAATCACCGGTGTTTGTGGGAATTGTGTTTGCAGATAATCAGCTACCCGCTCAGTACCCTCACCCAGCGGATGCAGGTCGAGACTGTCGCAGGCCGGGCAGCGTTGTGGTACCGGACGGCGTGAGTCACAGCGGTGGCAGGCAAGGTGGTTGGCGCGATGGTGCCAAGTCATCGGGCTGTCGCAACGGTCACAATCCGCCTGCCAGCCACACCAGCGGCACATCAGCACCGGGGCATAACCGCGCCGGTTCAGAAAAACTAAAGACTGCAGGCCGCGTTCAACATTATCCGCCAGCAGCTCGAGCGTCTCCGGTAACAAACCATCCACAACGGCTTGCTCACGCATTTCCAGTAGTTGCCAGTCGGGCATCTTCCGTTGATTGACACGCTGGTTAAGTCGAAACAGTTGATAGCGACCGGTCTCAGCATTTGCCAACGACTCCAGCGCCGGAGTAGCGCTGCCCAGAACCAACGGGCAGTTTTCCAGGCTGGCGCGCTTTACGGCCACATCACGGGCATGATAGCGCCAGTGATCCTGCTGCTTATAGGCGTTGTCATGCTCTTCATCGACCACAATCAGGCCCAGTTCCGGTAGTGCACTAAACAATGCCGAGCGGGTACCAATAACCACTCGCGCTTCGCCACTAGAGGCACGATACCAGGCGCGATAGCGCTCACCGTCGCTTTGGGCAGAGTGTACCAGTGCCGGCTCCAGTCCCAATCGCTGTCGCACCCGGCGCTGTAATTGCGGCACTAGGCCAATTTCGGGCACCAGAAAAAGCACCTGCTGCTTGCGTTTCAATACCTGTTTTGCCAGTTGTAAATAGACTTCGGTTTTGCCGCTGCCGGTTACCCCATAAAGTAAGTGCGTAGCATAATGGCCCAGATTTAGGCTTATGCCGGTGACTGCTTGCTGTTGTTCACTGTTTAGCTGTGGGCCATCCTTTGCCTCAAGATTCACGGCCGCAGCGGCTGGGCATTCTTCCAACCAGCCTTTGGCGATTAATTTCCGCAACACTGAGCGCCAATCACTATTTTCAAAATGCACCGCCAAACTGGCAGCCGATGCCGGTTGCGCAAACGCCTGCAATAACGCCGTCTGACGCGGTGCGCGTTTAAGTAATTTTTCTTGATCCTGCGCCAAGCCAACCCCAGTTAACCGCCAGCTTTCACTTAACGGTGCAACAGCGGGTGACGGGCCGCGCAGTAAGGGTGGCAATGCGGTCGCCAGGATTTCTCCTGGTGGATGATGATAGTAAGCCCAACACCAAATCATTAATTGCCATAATGCCGGGTTCCAGGGTGGCTGTGTATCAATAATGTTTTCCAAACCCAGCAGCTTGCCTTTTGGTACATCGGTAGAATCGCTGATTTCAACCACCCAGCCGATTTTCTTCCGGCCAGCAAATCTCACTTCTACTCTGCAGCCCGGTGTTGGTGTGCTCATACCTGCAGGCACACTGTAATCAAACAAGCGATTCAGCGGCACTACCAACGCCAAACGGGTAATAATGAGGGAATTATCAGGCACGGGATTTTCCTGTAAACTGTAACTTCTTAAAACCACAAAGAGGATTCACTATGGGAATGGCTAAAGAATTTAAAGATTTCGCCATGAAAGGCAATGTCGTTGATATGGCTGTTGGTATCATTATTGGCGCTGCTTTTGGTAAAATCATTTCATCACTGGTTAAAGATATTATCATGCCACCGATCGGAGTGATGATGGGAGGTGTAGATTTTAGCAAACTCTCATTCACACTCAAACAAGCACAAGACGGTGCTGATGCCGTATTGATGAATTACGGTTTGTTTATCCAAAATGTACTCGACTTCATCATTGTCGCTCTAGCTATTTTTATGATGATTAAAATGATGAACAATATGCGCAAAAAAGAAGAAGAAGCACCGGCTGCGCCACCAGAGCCCGGGGTTGAAGAAACTTTGCTGACGGAGATTAGAGATCTTCTAAAGAAAGATTAGTTATCCGCACGAAGCGTTCAATAAAGGTGTTGAAAATGCAAACTCTCTGTGGCAAACAATACAGAGGGTTTGCATGACAAAATTGTCGACCACATTACGAATTCCAATATCTTATCAAGGCATACAGGTCAATTATTGCAAAAAGCCACCAACGGAAAAACATGTAAAGAACGACACACCAAGTAAATCAACTCACCACCCTGTCAGTAATCACTGACTTTCACTCGTGGCAAAAACGGGAATGGTTCTATCGAGTGCCTGTCCCGTGGTTTGCCGTGGTTTGCGTGGTTTGGTGGTTTGCTCCGTGGTTTGCCAGCGTAGAAACTTAGAAACACAAAACATCCGACAGTAAATCAACTCACCACCCTGTCAGCAATCACTAGCTTTCGCTCGTGGTAAAAACGGGAATGGTTCTATTTGATGCCTGTCCTTGAGTTTCTCTTGAGTTTCTCTTGAGTTTCTCTTGAGTTTCCCCAATTAAACCGACGCAAATTACAAGACCTGACCCCGTTGCTGCCGCTCCGGAAAGCTTAAAATCGCGTAATTCATGTTGAATAATTCGCTGTTGTAGCGCATCCAATTGCTGAAATGATGGACCGTCTTTGAGCTGCTGGCAGCGTTGATAAAGCTTGTGATTTTGTCCTCTGCTGGCAAAGAAAGCAGTAATTTTTTCCCGAGCTTTATCGTAAGCATCACGCAACTCTTCATTATCTGCCACATGATTCAAATGTGACACCGGCGACCAGTATTCATCCAGCTGCAGAGAAATTGCTAGCTCTGGCATCACCAGTGATCCCCAGCTCAGTTCATCAGCGGCAATATTTTCCAGTGAATCAAGACATTGCTGATACGCCTCAAGCAGGCATTCAATATCCGCTACTATGGTTGTTGCACTTATGGACTCGAAGTCAGGTAGCGTCAGCGTGTTTTGAACTGATTGGCTATGGGGTTTAGTTGGAGTGGTTTCAGACATAATTATTGGATTCGACACTGGGCGACAAAGACTGCAGATAATAGCTTGGCAAAACCATCGTAAAAACACCAAATCGTATGATATTTAATTTGGGAAAAGATGCGATGGGAGAGTGGCTCGCTACAGGTAGGTTTGGAATACGCCTTTATCGTCCTGGCGTTTTATTTCTATTTGGCGGTCTTTGCCATCATAGATAAACTGGCTAATCTGCCCTGCTCCTTCAGCAACGATGCGACCGATTTCTATAATAGGCAGGACAAATGGCAACGGCTTAAAAACAGCCATGCACCAGATTTGACTATAGCACCACCAAAAGCAGACGCCCTAAGGCGACAGTAGGAGGCGCTTTAGGCGAGCTCTTACAGGATCTAGGTAATTACATACTAACGACCACCACCGGTAGCAGTTTCGTTGTAAGTTCCAAGAGTAACATCTTTTTTAGCCATTGGAGCCGCAAGCTTACCCGCTTTCCTAGCATGTCCCAAAGAACTCTTAGAGCTTGTACCACCCATTTCAGCCGCCATTCCTGCGGTCTGGTTTCTGACGGTCTTGCCAAACAGGGTAAATGCACCGATTGCAGCAATAGCGATGAGTGCAGTGATGATAATGTACTCGGTCATGCCTTGGCCAAGCTGGACGCGTTTAGGATTAAATTGATTCTTCATTTGTGCGCTCTCCGGTTAGACTTTTAAAGCAAACTCTCACTGCCAAGGGTTTTCCAACACACTAAAACCACATACACTGGATAACTGTAACACGAACTCTCGATAAAGCGTCAATTATCGTCACCCTGATCCCTTATTATACCCCAATCTCCAGATAGAACCATGTGCCGCACATCATCTCGCGCCTCTATCTGGGGATTGGGGCAAATACATAAAGTATTCGCTTGTGGGCTTGTGTAGTGCAATGGGTATATTCTCAAATCGCTGTGAGCAAAATACGCCCATCAATGTCAGGTTTTTGTGCAGGGATTCTTTTTCTTTATGCATTTTTAGGTCTTCTGCAATTAACTGCTGCCGGTCAATAACGCCACCACCATTGGTATCACTCAAGGCATATACATTGTCCGCTCGGCGGGAACCAACAAATAGCACACCATCGTCCCCACGCACCATCTGCCGGGCATTGTCCACACCGGCAGCTAAGCATCTATTACCCGCCGTGGGGTGCCTAGGTGGTCGCTGTGGATAAAATAGGTATCTGTGTCTATTGGTGGCAGCGCCTCAAAGCCATCTGCCATAATCAGGTCGGTAGCAGTATTACTGTAAGCGGTTAACAAACACCGCCCTTGCTCATCCGCCTCGGATCTGATCCATGTTGATATTGCCCGGTAGCAATGCCTCGATGGCTTCCACGGTTTCTGCTTTTGGTAACTCGGTAAACACATAGCGCAGATAAGCATACGGCTCCAGATCATTGGCCTTGGCCGTTTCGATTAGCGAGTAAAGGTTAGCGCTGGATTTAACCCCTTTGACCGAAGTACTGAACAACCAGTTCTTCCGCCCCAGCACGAACGGGCGGATGGCATTTTCAGCACCATTGTCGCCTAAAGCGCCTACTCTTGGTGTCGATCTCCAAGCGGCCATCTTGCAGATAGCGAGTTAGATGATCCCATTCATTGTGCAGATAGCTCAACGCCTTGCCGGTAGCACTCGATGGCGGTATCTGTGGCAGGGTGTCCTCCAGCCAGCTGCGGATTTCTTTTATGATCGGCACCGCCTGTTGCTGGCGCATACTATAGCGTTCTTCTACTGTCAGTTTACGCGCCAGGGTTTCAACCCGATACAACCTGCGGATTAACGATAA
>JAKITK010000062.1 GCA_021648125.1 Lysobacterales bacterium | reverse complement strand
ACTCCGCATGAATCCGCTGCATAAAGCGATGAAAATGCAACCTGATGGCGGTATTGGCCGGTAAGCTGTCATAGAAAAGGTCCATCAGCATGGTTTTTCCACGGCCCACATCACCCCAGATATAGAGTCCATCAGGGTTGTGATTGGTCTTGAGCTGAGTCTTAAATATGCGTGTTAACAGGTGGTGCCTGCTTTCCGGCTGTGCATGTAGTTGGGTGTAGAGCTGTTGCAGGGCAGACACAACACTTGCCTGTGCGGGATCAAAGTTGAGTTGTTCAGACTCCAACAGGGCTTGCCAGGCGACAGCAGGGCCACCGGAAACCGAGTTCATGCAGCCGGTAGCTTAGGCAAGTGTTCGCGGGCGCCGTTTTTAATCAGACCGCGCAGGTCGAGTAGTCGCCGATGGAAAAAATGGCCGGCTTCTTCCATCACCTCCAGTCGTGGAGGTGGCTCGGTTTTACCCGCCCAGTTGACAACCGCATCCACACTTACCACATCATCTTCATCGCCCTGAATAACCATCCATGGACAATCAGGTGCTTTTAATTCGGCAAACTCATAGCGTTCAACCGGAGGAGCAATCAGGACTAGCTGGTTTAATGTCAACTTATGAGCGGCGCGCAGGCAGACATAGCTGCCAAAGGAAAAGCCCGCGAGCAGTAACTCATCATCGGGTCGAACACGGCGTACCCAATCTACTGCAGCCAACAAATCATCGGTTTCGCCAAAGCCATCATCATAAGTGCCGGCACTTTCGCCGACCCCGCGAAAGTTCACGCGCAGGGTGCGCACCCCGCTTTCCCGCAAGGCGCGGTCCATAATAGTCACCACTTTGTTATGCATAGTGCCGCCATGCAGCGGATGCGGGTGACACAAAACGGCGGTTGCCGGTAGGGCTAGTGCCTCATCGGGACTATCGCTAAGACATTCCAACGAGCCAGCAGGGCCTTCAAGCAGGAAATCCGTGCGTTTGCTTGGGAATTCTGTGGGCATTACTGTAGTCATTATGGGCTTACCGCAATACGCTTTCGGGAATCAATATAATACCCCAATCCCCAGATAGAAACACGGATGCTGCACATGCTCTTGATTCCACAGCAAAACAATAAATAACCGCCGAACCTAAGGGTGCGACTCATATTTTTTATTTCCCTGTGAAGCCAATATGATACACATCATATCGCGCCTCTACCTGGGGATTGGGGTAATAGCAAACCCGCTATTCATTTGTATTGTTCACACCGTTGTTTGCAAAATCAATATCTACAATCACCGGGTCATGGTCAGATGAGCGTCGATATTCATCCTCAGAATACGCTAGGTCCGGGCTGTAGGGTGAATTGATATTCCATAGCCAGGCCGCTGTTACTTTGTCTTTAAGCGTGGGGCTGGCAAAGGCATAATCCAGCGTACCAGACTGGCCCCAGTATACAAAAGTAAACAACGGTGGTGAGCTAAAAGTCTCTACCATTTCGGTCCAGCCACGGGATTTCAGCCTGCGTATGGGGTCTTCTTGCCGGTAACTATTGAGGTCGCCGATAATCAACATATCGGCTACGGCAGAAATATTTCTTAATGAGTTCAACCAGTCGGCCAGCGCATCCGCAGCGGCCACGCGCGACTGATTCCAACAAGCCTGACCATCACCCTGATTAGCGTCTGGGTTGGCTTTAGTCGGTGATCCCGGTGCTGCTTTTGGGCAACTTCCCTTGGATTTAAAATGGTTTACGGCAATTAACAATTCACCACCGCTTGCCGGTTCAACAAACCGTTGTGCCAGTGGTTTGCGGCTGAGTTGCTTGAAAGGTTCGGCGTTCAGGGACAGTCCCGAGCCGATAGTTTTCACCCGACTTGAACGGTAGATCAGCCCGACGCTGATGACATCTGTCCCCAGTCGGTCTTCGGCCGGCCGGGCGAAGCGCCAGGCGGCGTCCGGCATGCTTTGGTTAAGCGCCTCCACCAGATCAACGATGGCAGAATTCGGCCCGTAGCCGTCATTTTCAAGTTCCTGTAGGGCAACAATATCCGCGCCACTAATGGCAATTGCGGTTACCAGTCGCGTGAGCTGCTGGATAAACTCAGGATAGCTTTCCGCCCCGCGTTTTGTAGGGAATCCTCCCTGTTTACCATCGCCATTAAATAGGTTGAGTAAATTAAAGCTCATAACCCGCAGTTTGTTGGTAGCAACGGGCATCCTCGGGTCTTTGGCCTGACTGAATTGCAAAGGCTCGGTAGCGGTCAGCAAATAGCGCCCTTTGCTCTGGCTGATAATCCCGCTGAGGGAGAATAATTGGTCGCCCAAGCGGCGGTTGGGGGAATCCGGGCTCGCCTCAGGCAGTTGCAGGGTAGTTTGCCGTAGGCGGTTGTTAGCTCTCAGTTTGTCAGCGGCTTTACCGGGCAAAGCAACTTCAGTAGGAGTGATTAACAGACCGCCTGCAGAAACTGTGACTTGCCTGCGTTTGTTTAGCTGATACACATCGGAAACTGTCAATTCCTGATCAATTTCAATCCGCATAGCTTCCAGACTTTCCCGGGCATCGTGGCTCATGGGGAGTTTAATAGCATGGACAGGCAAGGGCTGGCGGTGCCCGCAGTAACCTTCGATGGTGACTTTCTCAAGGCTGGTCATGCCGCCGTTTACACCGTTGCCGCCGAAGCCTTGTTTAGGCTTCAGTTCAGTCACTACTCCACTTAACTGAAGTAAGTCACCTACTGCGATTTCTTTGGGTAGCGTATCACCGATGACAAAAACCGCATCGGAAGTGCGTGGGTCCATGTCTGCCATGATTTGTTCTAAATATAATCCAGAACCGCTCTGTAAGTAGGTAACAATACCGCGAACAGTATGCCGTTCGCCTAGCAGGGGCGAGCGTTTGCCGCTGCCCTGAATGGCGGCAATTGAAGTTGCCGGTGAACGGCAGGCATCTGCTGATAACTCAGGTGTTTTGCTGCCAGTGCCAGCACAACCCGCAAGAAGGGCTATTAACAGAATAAAAAAAGCCAACTGCAGAAAACCGCGGCTGGCTGATTGATACAAGTCCTTCATCGGGCAATGCTTCCGATTATTGAAGCTGCGCTAGCATGTGCAGAACCGCGGCGCGAACTTCAGCATCGCTCAGTTGCATTTGCCCACCCTTAGGCGGCATCGCATTTAAACCGTTGATCGCGTGATCTACCAGCGTGTCCTCACCCTGAGGCAGGCGGTTGGTCCAGTCGGCAGCTACCAGCTTAGGTGCACCGGCGACACCGCTGCTATGGCAGGCCAAACAGGCTGTTTGGTAAATGGCAGCACCATCGATGTCGGCTGCCGGGCTTTCCCCAGCGTCGCTATCAGTATTGGCAATTGGTGCAGTCGCCACCGGGGCAGTAATTACTGGCGCTTCATTACCACTATGAACCGCGGCAGGAGAGTGCAAATTACTTTCCGTCAGCGCTTGTTTAGACGGGTTGCCAGCAGGGGAGTTCTTTTTACCTAGATAAGCCCCGAGAAAAATAATGACAACTGTAAAAACAACCAGCACCAGCATGATAATGGTGAAGTGGCGCATAAAAATTTTATCTTCGTTCTTACTCACTCTGATACCTCGATTAATCAATGATGTGACGGCGAAAACTGCAACTTTTTTATCTAAAAGATATTTTTTAGCCGTATATTGCAACTTATAATGCCATAGTATATCCGAGCTAGGCTGTAGGGCAAAATGTAAAGCGTAGAAACTTAGCTTAGGACTGGCAAAAACACCTGATTTTACCTATAATTTACCTTCATAGAACCCAAAAATTAAGTAAAGAAATTAGCGCCCGTAGCTCAGCTGGATAGAGTACTGCCCTCCCAGAGGGCAGAAGTTAAGCAGGGGTCAGAGGTTCGAATCTGCCTTGGCAGGATTCGTTGTAGAATAAAAGTATTAGCGCCCGTAGCTCAGCTGGATAGAGTACTGCCCTCCGAAGGCAGGGGTCAGAGGTTCGAATCCTCTCGGGCGCGCCAATAAACAAAGTCACCCAACGGGTGGCTTTTTTTATTTGTGGTTTGGTGTTGGATGAGGTCCTAGCACCGCAGGTGCCAGAGGTTCGACAAAATCGTCTGGAACGATTTTGAACGACCGCAGGTCGGCCCCGCAGGGGTGAGCCCCATGGAAGGGGCGAATAATCCTCTCGGGCGCGCCAATAAACAAAGCCACCCATCGGGTGGTTTTTTTTATTGTTGCTCTGATGCCGGATGAGGAGCTTGCACCGGCCGCTGCGGCTCACTCACATTCTCAAAAGCTTGTGGTCATATTAGTAATTTCAGTTGCGCCCATGAATCCAGAACAGCCTTTCAATTCCCACAGTACAAAAATATAATTTAGAATGAGTCTGTTAGACTGTTTCAGTACCTTCACGGGAGTTCAGGGCCAAACCATGCCGAATAAATCTGAATACGATATCGCCATTATCGGTGGCGGTCTGGCGGGTATTACTGCTGCACTTGAGTTGCTGGATGAGGGCTTGAAGGTGGTTATAATTGATCGTGATAGCGCTGAAAACTTTGGTGGCCTGGCGAAATTGGCTTTTGGTGGCATGGCGCTGGTGAATACGCCGATACAGCGCTTTAATGGTATCCACGATACACCAGAAATTGCGCTCAGGGATTGGCACTCTTTTGCTAAATATTCAGCTGACGATGTTTGGCCAAAGCAGTGGGCCGAGCTTTATGTCAATCGTAGTGTTGCTGATATATATAACTGGCTGAGCCCCAAAGGAGTTAAGTTTTTCCCCATACCCCAGTGGGTAGAAAGAGGGCTGAATGGCGATGGAAATTCTTTGCCCCGCTACCATGTGATTTGGGGAACCGGGCAGCATTTGATGAACACCCTGATCGCTGAGCTTAAACAACACCCTAAAGCTAAAAATCTGACCTGCCTATTTGGGCATAAAGTAGAAAGCCTGCTGACCCATAATCAGGCGGTAACCGGTATGCAGGGTGTTATTGAAGAAAACGGTGAAGCTTTTGAAATCAACGCCTTCATGGTAATCGTTGCCTGTGGTGGTATAAATGGTGATATAGATCGGGTAAAGCGCGAATGGGATACCCGTTGGGGTAAGCCGCCGGAACATATTCTCAATGGCGCACATAAGTTTGCTGATGGCACACTGCACGATGCGGTGAAAAAAATCGATGGCAATGTCACCAAGTTACATCAAATGTGGAATTATGCCGCCGGTATCCATCACCCTAAACCAAGGGTTCCTCTAGAAGGATTGAGCCTGATTCCACCCAAATCGGCGCTATGGCTAGATGCCAGCGGAAAACGCTTCGGCCCGCAACCGTTGATGACCGCTTTTGATACGCATGAAATTTGCAAACGCATTTCTCAAAGCACCCACGGCTATAGCTGGCAACTAATGAACTGGAAGATTGCCCTCAAAGAAGTGGCGGTGTCCGGGGCTGAAAGCAACCCGGCGTTTTGTAACCGTAAAGTGTTGCAGCTGATCCAGGAAATCCGCAAGGGCAACCACCAGCTATTGAACTATCTGATAAATGAATGTGAAGATGTTGTGGTGGCAGATACTCTGCCTGAAATTGTGGATAAGATGAATCAATTAAACCGCAACAGTCAAACAGTGGGCAGCGGAGAGGTAAACCTGAAAAATATACAACAGGCGGTTGCTCGCTATGATGAGCAAATTGCCCTTGGGGAAACCTTCCATAACGATGACCAGTTACGCCGCATTGCTCAGCTACGCAAATGGCGTGGAGATCGCTCACGCACCTGTAAGTTTCAGTCAATCATGGACAAAAAAGCGTTACCGCTGGTGGCCATCAGAGAGTTTATCGTCAGCCGGAAAAGCATGGGTGGAATCCAAACCGACTTGCAAAGTCGGGTGCTTTCGACCGCAGGAGAGCCCATTCCCGGTTTATATGCCGCTGGCGAAGCGGCCGGTTTTGGGGGTGGTGGTATTAGTGGGCTAAAGTCGCTGGAGGGTACTTTTATTTCCAACTGTATTTTAAATGCGCGTATGGCAGCGCGTTCTATTCGGGGTCAGGCTTTAACCCCATAGGTGTTGAGCTAGGAACCTGTCATAAATCCCAAAAATTCGGGGTGCATGATTCAATTTAGAGTGAGCTGTTTTCACACCCATCAGCATTGTGCTATGGGCGCCACACTGAATTTACCCACTGCTGTTAGAATAACAATCAAATATTAAAAATTACACGGAAAAAAGCATGAAAAAATCAGGTGCTTGGTTAGTACGGTATGCCCTTGAACAAATTGGTGTAAAACACACTTTTGGTATACCTGGGGTTCACAACACAGAAATTTATGATGAGCTGAATAAGTCTGAATCCATTCAGCCGATGTTGGTAACCCATGAGGGCGGCGGTGCATTTATGGCAGATGCCATCTCGCGCACCTCAACCACCATCGGCACATTGCTGATTGTACCTGCCGCCGGTGTTACCCATGCCTCCAGTGGTATAGGTGAGGCTTTTCTGGATGGCATTCCCATGCTGGTGATTTCGGGTGGTATCCACACTGAAAATGGTAAAACCTACCAACTGCATGAAATGGACCAGCATGCACTGCTGGCCCCGATTACCAAAAAAACCTACAAAACCTTAACCCATGAGGAAATTATCCCCGCTATCTTCGAGGCGTATCGCATTGCCAATGAGGGTGAGCCGGGGCCAGTGTTTGTTGAAGTGCCAGTGAATCTGCAATTGTTCCCGGGTGAAATTGCTGAGCTTCCCGTGTTTTGTGCAGAAAAAGCGAAGACTGAGCTCGATCTGGAAGCGATTCAAAGGGCTGCGGAGGCGCTTTACGCCGCCGATCATCCGGGGCTGTTTGTAGGCTGGGGTGCGGTTGATGCAAGCCAGGAAAGTATTAAAATTGCAGAATTTTTAAATGCCCCGGTATCCACAACCTTACAGGGACTGAGCGCTTTTCCGGCTAACCATCCCCTGCATACCGGTATGAGCTTTGGCTATGCCGCAGTGCCGGCAGCAACCAACGCCTTTAAAAACTGCGATTGTATGCTTGCGGTGGCCACCCGCTTCAGCGAAATAGCCACAGCCAGTTACGGGGTAAATCCGCCCGAAAATCTTATCCATGTAGATATTAACCCAAAAGTATTTAATGCCAATTATCCAGCCGCCCTTACCATCGAGGGTGATGCCACAGCAGTATTAAAAGCACTCTATAAAGCGCTGCAGGCATTGGGTGAACCAAAAACAACAAATATCGGCCTTGCAGCGGCCATTGCTGCCGATAAACAGGCTTATCTGCAGGAATGGTATAAACATGACAGCAAGGGCCGGGTAAATCCCGCGCGATTTTTCACCGAATTACGCAAGCAGCTCAATGATGATGCAGTTATGGTTGCAGATGACGGTAATCACACATTTTTGTGTGCTGAGCTGATGCCCATACACTCACCTCGGGGTTTTATTTCGCCGACAGACTTTAACTGCATGGGCTATTGCGCACCTGCAGCAACAGCCGTGAAACTGGTTAACCCGGATAAGCAAGTTGTCGGAATTATCGGTGATGGTGCGTTTTTAATGACCTGCATGGAAACCCTAACGGCTTCAGCCAATGCGCTGGGCGTGGTATATTTCATCTTCAGTGATGGTGAGTTATCGCAAATCTCCCAGGCACAGGAAATACCGTATAACCGCAAAATCTGTACAGTATTGCCTACAATCAAACTCAAGGGCATTAGTGATGCTACTGGTTGCGAGTTTATTCATATCGAAACGGATGCAGATTTAGCCGCTGGCATTCAGCATGCACTGGAGCTTGCGGCCGCCAACCGACCGGTAATTGTCGATGTCAATATTGATTATTCCAAACGCACACGCTTTACCAAGGGCGCTGTAAAGAGTAATTTGGGGCGTTTTTCCGGCGCTAACAAAGCTCGCTTTATCGGTCGTTCATTATTCAGGAAGGTTACTGGCTAGCGGTTTCCTTTATAATGTAGACTGTAATAATTAGGTGCGGGCAAGAATCACTTGTCAGCCGTATATTTGGATACCAATGACTACTCAAGTAAAAAAACCACCCCTGCTTTTTTCTACAGGCTTTATGTTTGCTGCCACCGCACTGATTTCGCTGATTGTAGTGCCCTGGTATGGCTTTGCCCATGGTTTTTCGGCCACCGCCTGGGGTATATTCGCCCTGTTCTGGTTGTTAAACGGCCTGTCGATTACTGCGGGTTACCACCGTTTGTGGGCTCACAGCACTTATAAAGCCCACCCAGTATTGCGCTGGTTTTTGGCCATTTGGGGCGCGCAGGCGCTGCAGAACAGCATTTTGATATGGTCAGCCCAGCATCGCCATCATCATAAATATGTTGATCAAGACGATAAAGACCCTTATTCAGCAGGCAAAGGTCTGTGGTATTCACATATTGGTTGGATGCTGCGTGATTATCCTTCCGCTGAGACTGACTTTGTAAATGTGCCTGACCTCAAGCGCGATGCCATCGTAATGTGGCAACATCGGTGGTACTGGCCATTAACCGCTTTTATGAACATCGGGCTGCCAATGCTTGTGGGCTTGGCGCTAGGAGAATTCTGGAGTGTGGTGTTACTCGCGGGTGTATTGCGCCTGTTTGTTGCCCACCACCTGACTTTTTTAATCAATTCGCTGGCACATTTTTGGGGTAAACAAACTTACACAGAAGATAATAGCGCCAGAGATAGCTGGGTGCTGGCACTGCTGACCTGGGGTGAGGGTTACCATAACTTCCACCATATGTTCCAGAATGATTACCGTAATGGCATTCGCTGGTGGCAGTTTGATTTGACCAAATGGTTTATTAATGTTTGTCGCTTTACTGGCTTGGCATCGGGTCTGCGGCGGGTACCGAAGTTTCGAATTTTGCGGGCGCGTTTAAGTATGGACTTTGTGCGTGCCGAGCGTAAACTGCAAAATTCACCGCTGGGACAAAAATGGAAAACCCTGATCGAAAAAGAATATCTGCAGTTTAAAAACACCATCCATGAATGGCAGGAACTGCAAGCGGAGCGCGCAAATGATGTGGGTGAAAAGTTGATCAATCGCTGGCAGAAGACCGCTTTCCATACCCATGCTAAAGAGTTGGAATATCGTCTGAAAATGCAACGCCGGCGGATTGCCCTGCTGAGTATTACTCTAGGTAAATGAATACCAGTAATAGCAATGATCCGTTGCACGGTATTACCTTGGTGCAGATCATCACCAAGCTGGTGGATATCTACGGTTGGGCTGGCCTGGGTGAGCGGATTGATATCCGCTGTTTCAACAATGACCCATCGATTAAGTCCAGCCTGAAGTTTTTAAGGAAAACGCCTTGGGCGCGGCAAAAAGTTGAAGATTTGTTTGTTGCATCACCCAGATTGGTAGTAAAAGATTGCCATGGCCCGGGCATCTCAGCTGGCGTTGACACAGTAGATGACCTAGCTAGGGTAAATATGATTTTAACAAACAACAACCTCAACAAAACAAATTAAAAGAACAAAAACAGCATGAAGAATATTTCGTTATTTAACAAGCTGATTTTCTTTGCATTTACCGTTTCTGGTCTTGCTGCACTGGTTTATCAATCCATTTGGTCTAAATATTTAGGGCTGCTTCTTGGCCACGCAGCGTATGCGCAATCGCTGGTATTAATTATATTTATGGGGGGCATGGCATTAGGTGCCTGGGTTGCGGGTCGTTATTCGCGAAGGTGGAAGAACTTACTACTTATATACGCTTATATAGAGGCTGTTGTAGGGATAATGGCCTTGGTGTTTCATTATCAATTCGATAGCTCTATTACATATTTATTTGAGCAAGTTTTGCCAACAATGGACTCGGCGGCGAACATAAACACACTTAAGTGGTCATTGGCAGCACTTTTGATCCTGCCCCAAACCATTCTATTAGGTATGACATTTCCTATTTTAAGTGTGGGTATGCTTAGGTTAAATACTGAAGACAAAGGCCGAAGCCTGAGTTTGTTATATTTTACCAATAGCCTAGGAGCCGGGTTTGGTGCGTTAATCGCAGTATTTTATTTACTGCCAATGTTTGGCTTGCCAGGGGCAATTCAATTCGCAGGCCTGTTAAGCATTCTAGTGGCTTTGGTGATTTATATAGCGGCTTTAAAAATACCGGTTTACTCTATAAAAGCCGAGTTAACGAATACACATAAAACCTCAAAGCTGGCTTATTTTATGTTTTTTGCTGCCGCCCTAACAGGAGCGGCCTCCTTTGCTTATGAGATTGTCTGGATTCGTGTATTAAACCTGGTTTTAGGCACCTCAATTCATGTTTTTGAAATTGTTATAAGCGCATTCATTTTGGGCCTGGCTTTTGGTGGGCTGGCTATCAGGAAAAAAATTGACCTAGTCAGCGATACTGCTTCATTGATTGGCGGGGCACAAATATTTATGGGCATTTCTGCACTATTGTCTATACCGCTATTTGTGCTTTCATTTGAGTGGACTGGTTTTCTGATTGAATCGTTAGCACACAGTTCCTCAGGCTATACATTATTTAATATTATTAGCGTAATTATCTCGATGAGTATTATGCTGCCGGCTACCTTTTTTGCCGGAATGACTTTGCCACTAATGACGGTGCTTTTATTAAAGAAAGAGAAAAACACCTCAGCTATTGGTTTTGTGTACGCAAGTAATACCCTGGGGGGTATTTTGGGTATTTTGCTGGCCATGCATATTGGTTTACCTGTTTTGGGGGTAAAGTATGCACTGGTAATAGCGGCAGTAATTGATATTGCCCTGGGTTTTGCATTTTTGCTTTTTCTTTCAAAACGCTTACGGAGAAAAACTATATTAGTGGCTGCGGCACCAGTGTTGTTGGTGGTTTTTGTAGTGATCCTATTGGTTGAAGTAGACCCGTTAAGAATGTCTTCTGGTGTATACAGGCTTGGGAACTCAATAACGGCGGGCGGTGAGAATTTATTCTACAAAGATGGCAAAACAGCAACCATAGCACTGACAGAATATGACACAGGCGCAGTGACAATCAGTACCAATGGGAAGTCAGATGCACAAATCATGATGGATCCTAAGAAACCTGCTTCAGTCGACGAAATGACTATGATAACACTGGGGGTTTTACCCTTTTTATTCGCAAAAAATGTCACAAATATAGCTAATATTGGTTTTGGTTCCGGCCAGACCACACACACACTGCTAGCGAATAAAAATGTAGAAACTTTAGATTCAATTGAGATTGAAAGGGAAATCATTGCTGCAGCTAAAGGTTATGGTCGAATGAATAAGCGCGCGTACGAAGACCCGCGCTCATATATTCACATTGAAGATGCTAAAACCTATTTTTCCGGCAATAATAGTAAATATGGGGTAATTATATCGGAGCCATCAAACCCCTGGGTAAGCGGGGTGGCTGGCTTGTTTTCCAAGGAGTTTTATCAGTTTCTTAAACACTACATGACCGCTGAGGGTATTTTTGTTCAATGGGTGCAGCTGTATGAGATTAATACGCCCTTGGTTGCTACTATATTTATGGCGCTTGGCGAGGAGATGTCAGATTATTTGGTATATAACACCGATGGTACCAATGTGCTGATTATCTCCAGAAAGCAGGGTAAATTTAAGCCGCATGATCTTACTGATGTCTTCCTCGATTCTGCCTTAAAAAGCGAATTTGAGCGGATTGGGATTTATCACTTGGGCGATATAAGTGCTAGGTTTTTGGGCAATAAAAGTATCTTGCAACCATTTTTTGAGTCATTTGAAGAACCCGCCAACTCTGACTATTACCCGCTATTAACATTATACGCACCCAAGGCACGGTTTATGCGGTTGCACGCTACCCAGTTAATGGCAATTTCAGCGGGAGAGCTTCCAGTTCTTGATATGCTAATTGATAACTATATTCCAGCATCACCCTATAAGCTTAGCCAGCCGTTCCAGGGAGCAAACTATTTACGCTTAAAAAACACCCAGGCGGCGCAAGATTTATATTCATTGGTGATGTTGCCGAACCAAGCAGCTCAGGAGACTGATGTAAGCCCCCATATTTTAGGGGCTGCCAGTGCTTTTGGGCAATGCCCTTCAGGCTCCACTGAGGCCTCTTGGGCCAGCTTAGTACATGAAGTTGCGGTTATGACCATTGCCTATTTAGCAGTTGAAGAAAACCAGGCATTGTGGCAAATGACTCGGTGGCAAGGCTGTCAGTTTAATCATCCAGAGACCGAACTGCAGTTGGAACTTTATAGCGTACTGGCAGCAAAAAACCCACAACAGATATTTAAAAAGGCCTTGTTATTGCTTGAGGCTGAGAGTGATAAATTCACGGATAATCAAAACGCATTTTTTGTCGATGCCGCAATGTTGGCTGCCTTGGCCATGGAAGACCCAGGGCGCGCGTTGGAAGTAGAAGAAAAGTACGCCACTATGGTGTACTTGGAAAGCAACAAGCAGGTACACAGGCGTATGTTAAAAGCATATGCCCAATCGCTAAAGTAAGAGGCCCCATATGGGCACAAAAGTGCCGCTAAATACTTGGTTTATGGTTACCAAGCTTACCTGGCTGATTATTCTCTCGCTGCTGGCTTACACTATGTTTCTGGTTGTCAGCTGCATGCTTAAACAGCCGCTGTTATCTGACCTCAAGGTTGCCGCGCCCATCGTGCCAGGCCAGCACCTATTCAATAATATTATCCTGCTTGGGCATACCTTGACGGTAATACCACCTTTACTGCTTGGCCCCTGGCAGTTTCTGCCCAGTTTTCGCCGGAGCTGGATAGTGCTACATCGCTGGATGGGTAGGGTATATGTGCTTAGCATTCTGCTCAATAGCCAACGCTGGTTCTTACAGTGGCGCCAGAAGAGGGTGTAGCTTTTGTAGGTAGGGGCTTGCTTTTCATTAAAACCATAACAAATAATAACCATATTATAATTTTATATTATATAATTATAATATATTATAAACAACATCATATTGTTAAATATGCTCCAAAAATAAAATGATTCTCAACTAGAGCGCTTTTGAGAAAATAAATGTTAATTTTCGACAAAAACTGTCAACTTCTGACAAAAAGTATGTTACCGTTCAGCTCGCTATATAGAAAGCCTATAGAAATCATATAGAAAACCTATAGAAAACTTATGGCTTTAATCGGGTCTTGAAACTAAGAGTTATTCCATAAGTTGTATTAGTATATTTGTATAGTAGAAACTAATTTTATTTAAAATAATACAGAGGAGATACAAATGAAAAGTCAATTTAAACCTAAACGTTTTCAGCTTGGTCAAGGAATGACTGAGTACATTATTATTACCGCCCTTATTGCTATTGCTGCAATCGGTGCATTTACCTTATTTGGTAAAACTGTCAGAACTCAGGTGGGCGCAATGGCTCAAGAGATGGGCGGCACAGAGGCACAGGCGTCATTAGATGCAGCTACAACTTCAGGAACTAAGGCAAAGACTACTGCAGAAACAGATGTCACCCTTGGTGATTACTCCAAGACAGCAACAGCAGGCGGAAAGTAAAAGATTTTAGTGTTTTGGTGAAAAAACTTGAACGCATTTATGGTGGTGACATGGGGGTCCTTGTTGGGGCCCCCGCTAATTTATGGTATAGAGCATCGTATTGCTTAAAAGCCCTTAAAAGCCACTTAAAAGCCAAAGTGTGAGAGTGTAGCTTGAGCTGATTGAGCTATTTTGAATAAGACATGGGTTGGAACGGTTTGGTATTGATGAGCCGCAGGTATTTAATTATGAAAATTCACAATAAATCATACCGGTGTCAGGCTGGTGCGGTAATGGTAGAGGTGATAATAGTGGGTGCTTTTGTGTTGGTACCCTTATTTATTCTGACCCCGATATTAGGTAAATATATTGATACCAAGCAAAAAGTTGAAGTAGCAGCTCGTTATGCCGCTTGGGAGCGTACAGCTTGGTTTGCGCCTGGCTCTACCACTGCGGGCGGTGCTACTGGTGCTTTTGTTGCGCAAAAATCCAACACTCAAATTGGGTTTGAAACCCAGGCCCGGTTTTTTTCCGGCAGAGATGAGCCAATCCATAGTGAACAGGATTCTGGTAACAGCGGCGAAGAGCTGGATTACATGAGTTATTTTATGAACCGAGATAACTCCGGGGCAGCCAGTCATGAAGCTTTGTTTAAAGAGCCACAAGGTGCTAATAGTGGTCAGTTCGTTAGTAATTCAGCAAATTCTGGAGATGGCGATGCTGTACCGGGTGGGTTTGCAGCCTTTAGCGGTGGCGTAGTAAGTGCTTTAGGTGCGGTGGGAGGTTTTGATTTAAACACCGATGGCTTGTATACCAGCGAAATAACAATGGATGTTAAAGAACCCATATGGTTTGATGCATTTGCCGGTATAGATATAAAATTCTCCCGAGAACATACGCTTTTAGCGGATGGCTGGGGGGCAGGCGGCCTAGATCATAATGAAAGTCTGGTTCGTGGGCTTACCCTTACCGAAATATTAAATAACCGAGTTTTAGACTGGGCTCAGAGATTGGCAGGAAATAGACTATTCAGCACTCTCGTGCCGTTTACGCGGGATGTTGCGAAAAACTGCCTAGTATTCGCAAAAGTTAATGCAGATCAGGTTCCTAATGAGGTGCTGGGTACTGTTGTTTCCTCTCGTGGGCAGTCACAGCCGAGGTGTTGATTATGAAAAAACTTTCTCTATTATTGTTATTGTTTTTTATGCTTCTCCTGACAGCAGTTACTGCTTGGAGCATGCCGGTATTTAAGGCTCCAGACTTTATGCAGCTTACAATAGTGGCTGATAAAATGACACTGAACGGTCTTGATATGAAGACATATACTTTCGAGTCTTCCAAGCCTGTTGCCGAGATCGAAAAATTTTACCAGGAACTCTGGTCTGGCAAGGCCAAGCAGACCAAAGTAATGCCGTGGAATATTATCTCTTATGCCGATGATGGCTTTTTGTATGTGGTGCAAATCAGGGAAGATAACCCACTGAGTAGTGTTACTGGCCTGCTTTCTATCAGTGACCTTAAAACACTTAACAAGAATTTTGTTCGTGGCAAGGGTTTTCCGATGCCTGGCTCTTCAGTAGTGATTAATGATATTACGGGTAATGATTCCGGCAAGCGTAGCCGCACGCTGGTAATTGAAAATACCAAAAGCGTAGCTGATAACCTGCGCTATTACCGTCGCCATTTTAATAAAAAAGGTTGGGTAGAGTTGGCTGAGAACACTAATGCTTCTGGGCGTAAGAATGCATCAGCACTAATGATGAATAAGGGTGGGGATGAGTTGAATATGGCGTTTTCGGTGCAGGGTAATAAAACGATGGTAGTAGCAGTGCAGGTGAAAAAATGAAACAGCAAATAATCTCTACGAACAGGCAGAAAGGCGTTGCCACAATTAGCTATATTATGGGTTTGATGGCGCTTCTGGTTGCTTTGCTGGCACCAGTATTTAATGGCAAGAGTGCGGTGCAACTATTAGCAGATAACATCAAAAGAGATTACGCTGGCTATGAGTATGCTATTAGTGGTAAAGGGGATGTTCAAAAATGGATAAACTACTTAAAGTAGTGACTACTTAATATGATTAATAAAAATGATTAATAAAAAGGCTATCTGAAGATATGGCAACACAAAAAAATAAAAAAGGCCTTGGAGGGTCATGGGGCTTGCTAGGGATTGCGGTACTTATCGGCATTGGGGCATTCTATTTAACCAATAAATATTTGGTAAACAAAGAGGCTGCGCTACGCGACTTGTTGATGGGTAAAGATACCGGCGCGATGGTAAGTGTTGTGGTGGCAACTACTAACTTGGTGCCTGGCGATGCTGTCGGCCCGGAAAACATGGCGGTTGTAGAGTTACTAGGTGAGCATGTCTCACAGTTTGCGGTTACTCCTGGTATATTCGGCGACTTTCAAGGGCATGTACTGGAACGACCGATGTCTAAAGGAGAGCCGCTTTTGGCTCACTTTATGGCCGGTCGTGTGATTGCACGATTTTCCGAATTAATTGAGCTTGGGGAGCGTGCCGTTACCCTAGAAATTGATGAGTTTGCCACTGATTCATATATGCTTACGGCGGGGGACTTCGTGGATATTTTCTTGCTTATGGATTTACCCAAGACACAGGTATTGGCCAGTGCTGGCGGTAGTAGTGGCACAGAGAAAATACTTATGCCTCTGCTGCAAAAAATTAAGGTTATTGCGCTTGGCCCCAAGTCTCTGCGCTCTAAAGAGCAGAGCTTTATTCACCCAAGCGTAAGTAGTGATGATGATGGCTATGGAGCTGTAACGGTTGCTGTGCGGGTGATGGATGCAGCCAAGCTGGAAATGGCGCGGGTAACAGGTGAATTTGTTTTTATGTTGCGCAACTCTGAGGATAAAGAAAACAAAAGTATTAAGGCGATTAATGA
>JAKITK010000061.1 GCA_021648125.1 Lysobacterales bacterium | reverse complement strand
TATGCCGTGTGCCCGACTCAGGGCCTTTTCTACAGCCTGCTTTTTAAATGATTGATTATGTATTGTACGCATTATTGTCTACCTCTTAATGAAATATTAGAGGCGACAACTATCCTGACACAGGGGGGAAGAGACCCATGATATTTAACCACTCGGGTTCTCTATCGTACATAAACCTACGGGCAAAAATTATTGTGATTAGGCAAAACAAACTTAAAACTTTTGACAATATTTAAACATTATTTATGTGTTGCTCAAATCTAAAGACTACTCATGAAAGGATACTTTAATGTCATATAACAAAGCGATAACCATCGTTTTTAGCATGCTCGTAATAAGCATTTCAAATAATATTTATGCTAACGATTTAAACAACTCTATCACTGACACGCATTCAAGCAGCAATGCATCGCTAGCGTTTGATACGCGCGCAAAGAAAAGCGTGCCCAGCCAACAGCTTGAACCAGGTGAAACGCCCAAAGGAGCTTCAAAGTCTGAATGGCAGAGCATACAAGCTCAAATGAGCTTGGGTAAATACAAAGCCTATCAACAAGATGATGGCAGTTACCGTTCATCCAACCCTCTAATAATGGCTGGCACATAGATTACGCCGTAGATGGCACAACCACGGTCAGCCCTTACGATAAAAACTCAACTGAGAATTATCACATAGCTTTGCGTCTTGACTCTGTTTCTTATGCTGTATCAGAACATAGTGAGCAAAACAGCTTTGAAAAACCTGTGGGTATCAGCTTTGAAAATAACCGGCTGAACTATCAATGGAATAACAACATCACAGAATACTGGATCAATTCTGAAGAAAATCTTGAACAGTGGTTTGAGATCAAGCAGCGTCCGCGCCGTATGCACGCGGGATATCAACAAGGCCCCTTACAGGTGCAAATGATCCTTGATACAAACCTAAAGGCATCACTACAAGATAACACTTTGAGCTTGAGCTCAAGCGACCCAAGCAAAACCACCAACACTATAACCTACAATAAACTCAAAGTTTGGGATGCCACAGGAAAAATCATGCTGGCACAAATGCAGTTACAAGACAATCTTTTAACGCTATTGGTAGATGATAAAACAGCTATTTACCCGCTCACCATAGATCCAACATTGGCACAACAAGCCTATCTGAAGGCTTCCAATACTGAAGATGGGGATTTCTTTGGGCGATCGGTCTCTATCTCTGGAGATACACTGGTGGTTGGGGCAACTGGCGAATCCAGCAATGCCACAGGCGTGAATGGCGATCAATCTAATAATGCAGCCAGTCAGGTGCAGCCTATGTGTTCACCCGCAGTGGTACCAACTGGAGCCAACAGGCTTATCTGAAGGCATCCAATACTGATCGCGATGATGGGTTTGGGGGATCAGTCTCGATC
The DNA here is from genome assembly GCA_021648125.1 of Lysobacterales bacterium. GTDB lineage: Bacteria > Pseudomonadota > Gammaproteobacteria > Xanthomonadales > SZUA-36 > SZUA-51. The sequence goes on along the minus strand of JAKITK010000061.1, from coordinate 15,013 downwards.
TCTGGAGACACCCTAGTGATTGGGGCCATTGGCGAAGACAGCAACGCCACAGGAGTGAATGGCGGTCAATCTAATAATGCAGCCGATAGGTCAGGTGCCGCTTATGTGTTTGTTCGAAGTGGTACCAACTGGAGCCAACTGGCTTATCTAAAAGCATCCAATACAGATGCAGGAGATCGTTTCGGGAGTTCGATTTCGATCTCTGGCGACACCCTAGTGATTGGGGCCACTGGCGAAGACAGCCGCTCCACAGGAGTGAATGGCAATCAATCTAGAAGTCCAGGCGGTGCTAGAGGTGCAGCTTATGTGCGCGGTGCATATTCCGGCCCAATCTGAACACTGATTCTGGTTCAATCTGAACACTCATTCCGGTTTTATGTGAACACTGATTCTGGTTTTATCTGAACACTTTTCCGATTTTTCCGGAATCGGTGTTCAAATAAAACCAGAATGCCTTTCAACGCATTGTTTTATAAATTGTTTGCTATTCTTTTTACCTTTTGGGAGAAGAGTATGGCAAGAGTAAGGATTACAATGCGAAAAATTAGAGATATTTTACGATTACGGCTGGCTGGTGGTTTGTCCATTCGCCAGATCAATGCCAGCACCAAGGTCAGTATTGGCTCCATCCAAAAGCTACTGAGCCAGGCTGGCGCACTGAAATTAAGCTGGCCACTGCCGGATGATTTGGATGATGTTCAGCTGGCGCGGTTGTTTTATCCGGGTGCAGATACCCGTTCATCTACTCGTTTCCAGATACCGGACTGGCCAGTGGTACATCAGGAGCTAAAGCGCCCGGGTATGACCAAGTTATTGCTGTGGGAGGAATACACCCAGCAGTATCCGAACCGTTGCTTTAGTTACTCGCAATTTTGCGACCGCTACCGCCATTGGCGCGGCTTACAGAAGCGTTCTATGCGCCAGTACCATTACTCGGTACCGCATCAGTATGTGGGTGAAAAGTTGGAACTGCACGCCGGTGACTCTTTGCTCACGATCTACTATGGTCAACAGATTGTTGCCACGCATGTCCGTTCCCGGCGGCCGGGAATAACCAGCGAAGCGGGTCATATGCCGACCCGGCACCGCAAGCATATGCAGTGGACACCGGGTCGCCTGAAAAGCTGGGCGCGGGATATCGGGCCTGAAGTTCTACAGTGGGTGGATGGGCAACTCAAATCTAGAACCCATCCGGAGCAGGCCTACCGGGTCTGTTTGGGCTTGTTAAACCTCAGTCGCGAGTATCCGGCGCAACGGCTGAATGCTGCGTGCAAGATCGCCAATGATGCCAGCTTGCAGCGCTTAAAACAAATCAAGTCGATCCTCAAAAGCAACCGTGACCGCTTGCCCCAACAGCTTGAACTGCAGGCAGAGCTGCCCCAACAGCATGAAAATATCCGCGGACCGCGCAACTATCATTAGGAGAAAACACCATGACAACACAGACCCTGGCGCAGCTGCGCCAACTCAAACTCGGTGGCATGGCCGCCGCCCTACAAACCCAGTTGGAACAGGTCGGCACCTATGAAGGCTTGCCCTTTGTTGAGCGACTTAGCCTGCTGGTTGAACATGAAGCGATGATGCGCGAACAACGCCGGCAGGAGCGTTTTATCCGTCAGGCCCGTTTTAGACTGGGTGCCAGTGTGGCTGAGATCGACTATCAACATCCACGCAATATCAAGCAATCCCAGATCGCTCAACTGGCACAAAGTGACTGGATCAACCGGGCGCAAAACCTGTTGATTACCGGTCCCTGCGGTAGTGGCAAGACCTATCTTGCCTGTGCGCTAGGTCACAATGGCTGCATGCTGGGCTACAGCGTTCGCTACTTCCGGTTATCACGCCTGTTGCTGGAACTGGCTCAGGCCAAAGCTGATGGTACATATCATAAAAAGCTCAAGCTACTGGCAAGAATCCAGCTGATGATCATTGATGACTGGGGGCTGGAGGCACTAAAACCCGCGCATCGAAATGATCTTATGGAGATCATGGATGATCGTCACGGTCACACATCTACAGTTGTCATCAGTCAGTTACCAACCGATAAATGGTACGCCAGCATCGGTGATAACACGCTGGCTGATGCCATCCTGGACCGGTTAATGCACAACTCACACCGGCTTAAACTGAAAGGAGAATCCATGCGGAAATTAATGGGAGGGGTTGACCAATATGAACACTTGAGTTAAAAATAGACTTCGGAATGCGTTGAGAAATTAGGTGTTCAAATAAAACCGGAATCAGTGTTCAAATTAACCGGAATATGCACGGTGTTTGCAGTTCGGTATCTATTCCCAAAGCATTACACCCATAACTCGACCAGCTGTAGTCACCTGGATCATCAACCATATTCGCTCTAACAGGGTTTAATTCGATATATCGATACAGTTCAAGCAAGTAATGTTCGCTTTGGATCAAGCTGGATTTAAAACGACCCTCCCAAAGCGTACCCGTCCGCTGATAGGTGAAGTTGTAATAACGAACATACATCCGACCTAGTGATTGCATTATCCGGCTTAACGCACCTTCTTCCTGTGGGGTACAGAGCAAATGAACATGATTTGTCATTAATACCCAGGCATGAATTTCAACAGAATACTTTTTTGAAAACTCTTTTAACCAGTTTAAGTAAGCTTTCATACCCTCTTCAGCACCAAAACACACCTGACGGTTATTTCCTCTTTGGATTATATGCTGTGGAACTCCAGCCGGGATCACTCGGGCTAATCTTGCCATTTACAATACTCGTTATAAAACACTAATATATCTTACTCTGTAAGCGGTTAATAAACACCGCCCTTGCTCATCCGCCTCGGATCTGATCCATGTTGATGTTGGTTGGCAGCAATGCCTCGATGGCTTCCACGGTTTCTGCTTTTGGCAGTTCAGTAAACACATAGCGCAGATAAGCATACGGTTCCAGGCCATTGGCCTTGGCTGTCTCGATCAGCGAGTATAGGTTAGCGCTGGATTTAACCCCTTTAACTGAGGTGCTAAACAACCAGTTTTTCCGCCCCAACACGAATGGGCGGATGGCATTTTCAGCACCGTTATTGTCGATCTCCAGACGACCATCTTTCAGATAAGCGGTCAGCTGTTGCCATTCACTGTGCAGATAGCTCAACGCCTTGCCGGTAGCACTCGATGGCGGTATCTGTGGCAGGGTGTTCTCCAGCCAGCTGCGGATTTCTTTTATGATCGGCACCGCCTGTTGCTGGCGCATACTATAGCGTTCTTCTGCTGTCAGTTTGCGCGCCAAAGTTTCAACCCGGTATAGTCTACGGATCAACGATAAGCCCCGATGTGCCTTGCCGCGTTTCTTATTGCGACCCTGCGCTTTTACCGCATCACTAAACCGCCGCCGGGCATGTGCCATACAACCCACATGTACCAGTCCATTAACGGCAACCACCGCATTATAGCCAGCATAACCATCGGTTTGCAGATATCCGCTAAAGCCTTCCAGTAAGCGTTTGGGTACTTGCGCACTGCGCCCGGGATCGTAGTCATACAGGATAACCGGCTTTGCCGGTGGACCGCCGTGTTGTAACCAGATATAGGATTTTGATTGTGCCCGTTTGTCCGGCTCCTTTAACACCTGCACCGGGGTTTCATCCATCTGGATGATGTCGTAATCCAGCATTTGATCGCGTAACAGGTTGATCAGCGGCTGTATTAGTGCTCCTGAGCGGATCATCCAGTTCGATAGTGTCGCACGGGGTATTTCTACACCAATACGCTGCAGAATGGTTTCTTGTCGGTAAAGCGGTAAGGCATCTTGGTATTTTGATACCGTGATATGCGCTAACAAGCCCGGTGATGCCATGCTTTTGGGGATCGGTTGGTTGGGTAACGCCGCTATGCGGATGCATTGGCCACATTTACACGCGTACTGCTTGCGGATATGCCGGATCACCTGGATCTTGGCCGGTATGATATCGAGCTGTTCAGAAGTGACCTCGCCGATCTCGGCCAAAGTGGCTCCATCGTGCGGGCAGATGCGCGCTGCAGCGCTGAGCTCATAAATCACATCTACTCGTGGCAAGGTCTTGGGCAACTTCTTACGCCCACCCTTTTTACGCGTATGTGCCGGTACAGTGACTTCGGCACTTTCCGGTAGGACTTCGACATCAGTTTCGGCTTCATCGAACAGACGGTATTGGTTAGGGGCGATCTTCTCACTGCTGGCGGCATAACGCCTGGCCAGGGCCAGGTTTAGTTGTTCCTGAAGGGTGAGGATCTGGGTTTTGTATTGTTGGTTTTGGCTACTGAGTTGTTCGTTGTGATTCGCAGTTTCTGTGAGTTTTAGTGCCTGTTCAAAAACCAACGACTTGAGTAATTCTATGTCATTCGGCAGTTGATTTAAGACCTTTTTCATAGGTTGTATTATACCACGACACAGGCATAATATCCTTATAAAACACTATGATAGTGCAGTCTTTTATGCGCTTTCATCGCCATCACATCATAGCCATCTAACAACCAATTCAGCTGCTGTCCTGTTAAGCTAATCACCCCATCCAGCGCCTTGCGCGGCCACTTGAACTTCGCCCGTTCCAGGCTTTTTTGCCACAGGCAGTAACCGTTACGCTCCCAGTAAAGTATCTTTACCTTGTCGCGCTTGCGGTTGCAGAACACAAACAAGTGTTCTGAGAAAGGATCCAGTTCCAGCTCAGCTTCTACCAGTACCGCCAGCCCATTAATGCCTTTTCTAAAATCAACAATATCCCGGCACAAATAAACTTCTGGAAGGTCATTCGCCGGGCGCATTACTCAAGCTCAGCGGCAGCGTTTAATATGGTTCGTAACGATACAGCATTCACCTCACCAACAAAGGCCACCGATACACCGTTGGCTAACCCAATCCGCCACTGACTGCTAGGGTCGGCTTTCAACACCTGCACTCGCTGAAACCGAGCGGCTTGCACACCCGGTAAAGCCCCCTTTTTAATCAGTATATTCTTGCTGGAATACAGTGCCTGAACAGGAAATCCCTGTGTCGCCGCATACTCAGTCATACTTTTACCGGAGGCTTCGCAGGCCTGAATATGTTCTAGCCAATAACGCTGACGCTGGGTCAGCGAGGGAATCATTTTTTGCATTGCTTATTGCTCCTAGTTCATCAGAAGCATAGAGTGACTGAAAATCGTTCAGGAAAACAGGGTGGGGTTTACTTTGCGCTTACGGTTGATTTACTCAAAACTTGCTAGAATTTCCAAGGATGAATCAGGTGTTCTAAAATACGCCTGTCCTGTATTATTCCCGTATTATTCCTGTATTATTTTCTGTATTATTTGTTTCTGTGTTATTTGCATTATTGACGGCCTGTTTTTTTAGGCCGTGAGTAAATGTGGTCAGGGTTTATGTGATTGTTAGCTGTATACGGCACGATCTTCTGATTGCATATTTATTGTACTCAAGGATGTTTCGCATGAGTTAATAAATATAATTGCTGATTCGCACCAGCTCTGTATTGAAAAGAAGAACTCCCACGGAGTCTGTTGCTTTCCTGCCATTGTTCCTGCCAGAGTTAGATAACCGTTCCACCACATAAAATTAACTTTATATTTTGCTGAGCCAACCGTATCTATTCGGAACTTCTTGGCATGAATTATCTTATTACAAATATAAAAAAGATCATGTTCTTCATTTTCAGAGCCAGCTTGTTTTCCAGCCCCATAACATAAAATATTTTTATCATTTATATATGATATTTTATTTTCTTGTAATAACTCAGATGCATTTCTCAACTTAACAGCAAGCTCAATTGCATAATTACTCACGATTGACTTTGTAAAATGATGATAGTCTAAATCGGAGTAATGCTTCTGAAATTCACTTACTCCTATAAAATAGCTTGTTGAAAATAGTTCACCTGACAAAGCCAAGTTATTAAGTATAAAGACCTTCTCTTTTAAACTTCCTATATCGACAAAGTGTGACATACAGCTCCTTGATTTATATTAACAGCTAACGATTGAGTCTACTGACGCGCATGACTGAACTTTCCGCGAAATCGCGCCCCAGGTTTAAACGCGTCCAGTGAAACGATTTGTTATGCGACGGTGTATCTATTGCCACCGGAATCCCTCTTTGGGCGTTGAACTGGTTCTCAGTTTAGTACAATACTTGTGTGTTTGCCATTCTTGCCGCTTAACGGTTTTTTCCGAAGGCCACTGATACTGGATGGCTCTATCGGGGGCTCTATCGGGCGGCCTGTCCTCTAAATTCCTAACGGGGGCGAGTTGTTAATGCCGGAACAGAGATTCCCATTTCAGCCATGCGGTCTATCAGCTCCGCCTTTGTGATGGGGGCTTCATACGGCCATTCCAAGAGCCGCACATTGTTGGCATTCAGCAAAGCTCTCTTCTTTTCGTCCCGGGCCGTTGCGAGCCGGAACCCTTCTTCTCCGCCAAAGAGGTCGACGGCCTCGTAGTGCTGCTGTCCCTGATATTCTACAGCGAGACGAAGCTCCGGCACATGTATGTCGATGGACTGCATACCAAGGAACACGGGTCGCCACTGATGAATGGCTGATGGCCATATCGTGCGAATGAGGTCGAGGAGTGCCACCTCGGAAATCCACCCTCGTCCAATCTCTGGAATAGACCTGTCTCGGCGGAAGAAATTATCAGCCTCGATCATATCGCTTGCGAAGAAGTTTACACAGTCACCTAAGCCAATATCGACATTAACTGAGAAAATCCGCCCTCTTGGTCCGCCCGGAGTTGTGAAGCTGGAAACATGCTTTTTGAAAACTGGCCAGTCGCATGCGGGGGGCCAAGGAGGAAGCATGTCGGAACCGAAATCAGGATTCAGCCGCGTTATCTTCTCAAGGAGGGGCGGGTTTTCTTCCAAAGCCTGGTCTATATAGCCGAGAAACTCTTCAAATTCGTCTAGAAGCCTTCCCGAAATCAAAGAGCTTTCAGCATATTTCCGGGCGAGAAAACGGATATCTTCGGCACGGACTTTGCCGCCAGTTAGAAATCGTAAGTAGATGACTTCGTCGAAAAGAATCTCACGATCTTGACCAGCGATGTTATTCACCAGTTCCACAGCTTCCTGAAGCCTGTTGGCTTCCGTCAGGTCGAGTATCCGTTGCCACATTGGATCTGGGTCCCAAGGGAAATTTCCGGCATCAGGCGGTAAGTCTTTCGGGAGACCCAGCCCATCTTTCCCTTTGAAGTCCGCCCCCAAGGCTCGTGCCTGCCAACCATAACCTTGAGCTTGTCCGTTATCTGACCAGATACGAGCAAGAGGTAGATTTGGGTCTAAAGGGTTCGGGGTCCACGACTCGCCTTGTGGGATACCTTCTGGTTTCATGACATAGCTGATGTCAAACCCCGCTTTTTCAAGGTTGCCACCTGTCATATCTCCAATGGTTTCTACCAACCGTTCAAAGAACCTGACTTCTGTCGCAGTAACCCCTACTGAAACGAGGACACGTCCACTACCTGATGTTTGGCGTGACACGACAGCAAAATCTATCAGTGCCATAGCACGCTGCCGCCGAAGGCCCGACCCTTCCAAGAAATGCAGTCTGTGCGTAATCTCATCTGGACAATCCGGATAGGTCAGGGGCACAAGGGTGAACCTCTTCTTGGCGCGTTTCTTTGGCGGTGACTCCTCTCCATACTCAGTGAGAAGATCGCCACAGAGTGCAGCGATATTTGTGAAGTGGATTGCAGAAGCACTGCCGGAATCGCGCTTAGCTGCCAGTGTGGTGTAAAGCTTATGCCATCTGGCAAGTTCCTTTCTATGGAACTCACATGACCACCTATTCGTGATCGAACTCTCGTGAAGCTTCATATCCTCTCGGAACGCAATGAGTCCGGCTTCCCCGGCTTTTGGGGGCGGGGGTTTCAAGGTCATATAGTTTTCACTCCGCAGGCTTTTTGCTGCTTCATATCAAAACCCGAAAAATTCGGATAGAGCCTTCGATTCTCCGTAGCACTCATTGGGACAAAAAAATCTGAGGACAGACGCTCAATAGAAACATTCCCGATTATGCCACGAGAGAAAATGACAGATTGCCTACATGCTGGTGAGTTGTTTTACTTAAAACTTGAAAGAATGGTCGAGAATAAATCAGGCATCCACTAGCTCTGAAACCTCTATATTTACAGATAAGTGGGTCAGACTGAGCTTCTTCCAAGAGACTAATCAGTTATTTCAGAGTTGCGCTTGTTCTCGCTATTCTAAATGTGAAAGTTTCGGTTTTAGTTGTAATAACTGCGCGGCAATGCTGATGGCAATTTCGCTGGGTATGTTTTCTCCGATAGGCAGGCCGACAGGGCAGTGTATCTGCTCCAACTGATTCTGTTTGATTCCAAGTGCCTTGAGCTGTTTCTTGATGGCAACTGCTTTAGATTTGCTGCCGATAATGCCTATAAAAGGTGGGTTTCTGTGTTGAAATAATTTTTCAACAATTTTTACATCTTCACTATGACCACGGGTGACTGCAATAATATAACTATTAGCGGGTACTCGTTCGATGGCATCAGCAAGCTCATCCAGTCTGGTTGTAGTCAGTGCCGGCGAATCTGGTAGTTTTTCTAACCAATTTGTGCGGCTATCGAAACATTGAATTTTACAGTTCAGTGTAAGTAAAATCGGGATAAGCGCCTGGCTAATATGACCGGCACCAAATACGGCTATGTTCCAACTGCTGTGACGGTAGACTTCAAAAAACAACTGCACCACGCCACCACAGGTCATCGAAATATCTTTTTGTAGGTTCAGGCTTATGTTATCTGTCGCTTGTTGATTGTCAGTTGCGAGTAATTTCTTGGCATGCTCAATGGCAAATAACTCCAGCTTGCCACCGCCTACAGTGCCTGAAAATGGGCTGTTGTTACAATCTGCGGTGACCAGCATTTTTGCCCCAACCACTTGGGGTGCGCTACCTTTTATAGCAATTATTTGGATTGAAACAAAATCTATGCTATGTTCGCTAAGTTGTTGTATATGTTGGTGATGACTTGCTTCAATATGCATTGTAATTAGCTTGCATTGCCAAGAATACGGATAACTTCTTCATTAGTGGCAGGTATCTGAAGTTTCGATGTGTCATCAACACCAGCATTGTGGATGGCATTTTTTATAGCGGCCCAAACACTTAAGCCCAGCAAAAGCGGCGGTTCTCCAACCGCTTTACTGGCCCGTACATTAATAGTGTTGCTGTTGTTTTCTAAAAAATCAATATTGAAAACTCGAGGAGTATCTTGGATGTTCGGGATTTTATAAGTGGTTGGAGAGTGTGAAATCAGCTTGCCACCATCGTCATAAAAAAGCTTTTCTGTAGTAACCCAGCCAGCACCCTGAATAAATCCACCCGCAGTTTGGCCATAATCAATGCCCTCATTTAGCAAGCGACCTAAATCCATCAGAATGTCAGTCTGTAAGATTTTTACTTCGCCGGTATATTTATCCACACTGACTTCGCTAACCGCAACGCCGTTGGTGTAGTAAAGAAAGGGCCGGCCTTTTGTGGTGACATAATCAAAATGAATTTTAGGCGTTTTGAAATAACCATAGTCACTCAGGCTGATACGGTTGAGGTAAGCGGTTTTCACCAGCTTGCTAAAGGGGATGGTTTTATTAGCATCGCCCTTATCAAATACTTGCCCACCGGCGAAAACAATATTGTTGATATCTATTTCCGGGTTTACTTCGTATTCCTCACCTGCCTCAACGGCAGTCCAGCTCTGAGCGGCTAGGTTCGCTAGTCTGGTGGCTATTTTTTCACAAGCGATTAAAGCAGCAGCACAGTTTATGTCGCTGCCACTAGAGGCGGCAGTAGCTGAGGTATTTGCGTTTTTCTCAGTCGATGTAGGCATCATGCGCACATCTTCAACATCAATACCAAAGGCTTCGCTAACAACCCCGCGTATTTTGCTATTCACTCCCTGACCCATTTCTGTGGCGCCGGTGGATACCTGGATGCTGCCATCCAGATGAATATTTACCAATGCATTGCCCTGATTTAAAAAGCGGGTAGTAAAAGAAATGCCAAACTTTACTGCCGTCAGCGCCATACCTTTAACTAGGATGCCGGATTGTTTATTATATTCAGTGATGCCTTTGCGTCGTTGCTGGTAGTTGCTGGAGCTTTCAATTTGCGCAAACAGTTCGGGTAAAACATTATTTTCAACCAGTTGCCCGTAGTGGGTGCTAATGCTCTCACCTTGGTAACAATTCAGCTTGCGAACCGCTAAGGCATCAACACCAAGGGATTGGGCGATCTCTTCCAGTATATGCTCAATGATTGCAGCACCCTGTGGCCCGCCAAAACCTCTGAAGGCGGTATGGGGCTGGGTATTGGTTTTGCAAATCGTGCCATTGATTGTCGCATTGGCAAGGTAATAGGCATTGTCTACATGAAACATGGCCCTTTGCAATATGGCAGGACTAAGGTCCAGATAAGCACCGCCATCGGCATATAAATCGACCTCAAGTGCCAGCAGGCGACCGTGCTTATCAAATGCCGCTTTATAGTCACTCTGGAATGGATGGCGCTTTCCAGTAGCGATCATGTCATCATCTTTGCTCAGGCATAAGCGTGCGGGTTTTTGAGTTTTCAAAGCAACTAAGGCAGCCAGTGCCGCATAGTGTGCAGATTGAGATTCTTTGCCGCCAAAACCACCACCCATACGCTTGACCACACAGACAAGCTGATGTTGCTGTAGCCCTAATGCGCTTGCAACTACATGCTGTACCTCGGTTGGGTGTTGCGCGGATGAATGAATCTGCAAGCACTGGTTTTCTTCAGGGTAGGCGATACATGCCTGTGATTCCAGATAAAAATGATCCTGTCCACCACTGATAAATGTGCCAGTAATCAGATTTTCAGCGCTATCAATGGCGGCCTGACTGTCACCGCAAGAAAGCTTATAGGTTTTACCCATAACGCTTTGTTGTTGGCGTGCTTGCTGCAGGTTGAGAACAGCAGCTTTAGTACTGATATCCAGAATAATCAGCTTTTTAGCAGCTATGGCAATAGCCTGGTTTTCTGCAGCAATAACAGCAATGGGTTCGCCGACATAATTGACTTGTTGTTCTGCCAGAATAGGTTGGTCTTTGACAATAGAGCCCCAGAGGTTTTGTTCTAGGTCTTTATAGGTAAAAATAGCGACCACACCGGGTAGTTCCAGCGCCTCGTTAAAGTCCAGCTTGTCTATATTTCCACAGGCCACGGTCGAGTAGAGCACTTCTACATGCAGTTCACCTTGTTGTCTGGGGCGGTCATCAATAAACTCAGAGCGTCCACTAACATGGCTGCGTGCTGAATCATGCGGGCTGGATTTAATTTTCATTACATACCCCCGCTATTTGTTCAGTCTTTAGCTCATGGATAAATTTTTTATACAGGTTTTCAATTAGTGCGTTTCTAAAGTTATCACTTCCACGGACATCACTTAACGGGTTCAGGCTATTGCGAATACTGGCGGCGATTTCATCACATTTATCCTGGCTGAAAAATTCATCTCTGTGCAGGCCTTTCAACATTGCTTCCACCGCAGTTAATCGATACACGGTAGCGGCAACCCCACCGTAGGCAATGGCGGCATCAATGAGTATATGGTGCTGATCAAATTGCACTTTGAAAGCAGCAGAAACACAGCTGATATCTAAATCCCGGCGTTGTGAAACTTTATAAAGTTTTAATTCAGTGTGGTCTGGTTTATGCGGAATCTCGACATGGGTGATTATTTCAGTTGCGGCAAGTTCTAGTTGCCGGTAACCGGAATATAGCTTATTGATGTTACATCTGCGAATCCCCTGCGGGCCTTGAATAACAACTATGGCATCCATCACCATAAGAAAGGGCAGGGTATCGCCTATCGGTGAGCCATTGGCTATATTGCCGACCAAAGTGGCGTTATTTTTGATTTGCGGAGAGGCGAATATATTTAGAAAAGCGCTGAATTCCGGCTGTTGTTGTTTGATGCTGTTGCGCAATTGGGTAAGTGTTACCCGTGCTCCTATACTGCAATGTTGGGAGGTGACTTTAAACTCATACAACGCCGGCAGTAAATGTAAGCTCAAGGCGTTTTGCTGAGCTATATGTCCCTTGCTGATTTGTACGCCAAGATCCGTTGCTGCGGCAAAAATTTGTGGCGCATCAGCCTTTTCTTGTTGGCTTTGCAGACAGTCCAGAGTGGCAAAAACATCAGTGGCAGCGATGAAGCTATTATCTTTATAATGAAGACTAACTGGAGTTTGCGCGGCTGTGAGCAGATCGGCATGGATGCTGTCACTGTGAAAATGTGTTTTGGCTGCTTTATAGTCGCTGATATCCGTATTGACTACCGCATCAATAATTTGCTGATAGCCGGTGCATCGACATAAGTTACCGGTAAGGTAATTTCGGGCATTTTTCTCGGTGAGTTTTGCAGGCACTTCCAGCATTCCGGCAACCGCCATTACAATTCCTGGTGTGCAAAAACCACATTGTGAGCCGTGACAGTCCAGCATTGACTGTTGCACCGGGTGCAGGCTTTCAGGGTAAATTTGATTCAAGCCTTCAATGCTGATGATCTGACTGCAATCGAGAGAGTGCATTAACACAATGCAGGCGTTAATCGCCCGGTAGTCTACATCGCTGATTTTCATATCAGCAGTTACCGGGCCTGCCAATACCGTGCAGGCGCCACAATCTCCCTCTGCACAGACGACTTTTGTACCCCGTAATTGTAGTTCTGAACGCAGGTAATCTGAGAGTGTAAGAAATGCCTGTGGCCCGCGTATTTCTCTACGCTGGCCATTTATATATACCAGAACGAAGTCGCGCTGTTTATTCATCTGTTTCTAGCGAGTCCTGTTATTAACAATTTTTACAAAAGACTTACACCGAAGCTCTTCCAGACTTAAACCGGTATGCGTGATTTCGGCCTCGCTAATAGCACCACAACTGAGCGCGCGCAAAAAGAAGTTCAGTAAGCCCTGACCGGTAGCAGCATCATCAAAGACATCACCCACCAGGGTTGCTTGCGCTGCTTTATCAATAAAGTTTTTTAAGCGGATGGAAGCTTGTTCAAGACTTAGCAGAAAGAAAGTATAGCTGGCGGCATAGCGAATCGGAATTTGTGCCGGATGTAGATCCCAACCCTGATAGAAACCCATTTCCAATGAGTGGGTAATGTTATTAAAACTTAGTCGCCAAGCTTTGTGTACTGTTTTCTCATCACCTATGGGCATTACGCTGGTTGCTCCGTTCGACAGCCAAACACCGGTGCCGGCGAAGGCAAGTTTCATCATCTGCAAGGCAAAATCACAGCTGGGGTGGCCCATGGTCTGGAATGCAGCCGTGATATCGAAGCTGGCGGTGTAGTCATAGGTGCCAAAGTGAGCACCGCGACAACGGCCCCGGGTGGCCTTATAGATTAGGGGTAAATGACTGACCCCATCCTGACTCAACAGTGCTTGGGTATTTTCCACCATTATTTCAATCTTCAGGCTGCAGGGTTCAAGTCCAAGCTGTTGCTCAAGATGATCAAGCAAGCTGACAAAGGCTGTAACCTGTTCAGGGATTAAGACTTTGGGAATGGTAACCACGAAATTATCGGGAATCTGGCCGTTATTTTCTTTAACCAAAGTTGAAATAAATATATCTAGGGTTCTAGCGCTGCGTTGCTTGAGTTCTTCGTTAAAAGGCTTAATGCGAATACCCATATACGGGGGTGCAATGTCCTGTTTTAATGCCAATGCATATTGTTGCGCAGTGAAGGCAGCCGTTGCGTCTTCTTCAGCATCGGGTCGATTGCCATAGCCATCTTCGAAATCTATCCTGAAGTCTTCAACAGCACATTTTTTTAAGCGCCCTTCAACTCGAGAATAGACCTTCTGCCAGAGCGCTAAGTCACCGGGCAAGTCGAGGCATTTAGCAAAGCTGGGTGCATCCGGGGCATATTTATGGAAAGCGGCCAATGCCAGTTCGCCAATTTTTTGGGTAGATGTGGCTTTGTATAATTGCGCGCCACCGTAAAGTGTGTGCGTGGGTTGTTGTGCTTCGCCATCACCTGGGTAGTGGGCTGAGAACTGCTGATTCGCGTTCGCAAGTTTAGCGAAAATTGTCTCAAGCATCTCAGGCTTGATGGATCTGTTGATTTCGGTATTCATTAACTGCCCCGGTAGGTTGAGTAGCTGAAAGGGCTTAACAGTAGCGGTACATGGTAGTGAGTATCTGTGGCATCGATCTGGAATTCAATAATCACGCTGGGAAAGAAGCCCTTACCCTGGTGGTAGCTTCCGGTATCAAAGCTTAGCCGATATTTACCCGCTTTGGTCGGCGCATCCATCCACTCCATTATGCGGCCATCGGCATTGGTTTTGCCAGTAGCAAGCAATTGCCAGCGATCTTGTGTGCTAAAAAACTCCAGTTTCACGGTTATATCCGCAGCCGGGCAGCCTTTGGCTGTGTCTAGTACATGGGTTGTGATATTTGTGGTGCTCTGGGTGTTGCTTTGGCTCATATTGATTTCTCTATGTTGGTTCGGGATAAAACCCGTCAAATCGCTGTGATGATATTCAAAATTGTACCACTCAAAGTAAGCTTCACACCAATGCTTGGGATGCACTCTAGGATAATCTACTCACCCGATCAGGGGAAGAGCCTTTTTTAAACACTGACATATACCAGGCCTGCGCCCAATCACCTCACTTTTGAGTCAATTGACTCACCATTTTGTAAGAAATCTTCAACTTTTACTCGTGGCAAAAACGGAAGTTGTTCTAAAATGCGCCTGTCCTGTATTGCTGATCAAGAAACGCGCGGCCTCGCAAGGCGGAGAGATATTTTGGGGCGACGAAACTGGGGTGAGCAATCAATGCCAGCACGTTAGAGGTTATGCACCCGTAGGACACACGCCAGTCGTCAAGATCCAAGCGAAACGGTTTCGTACGAATCTTATTTCAGTGGTCAACAACCAAGGTAAGCTCAGATTCATGATTTACAAGGAAACCATGACTGCCAAGGTGCTGATTCGTTTTATGGAACGATTGATTAAGGATG
>JAKITK010000060.1 GCA_021648125.1 Lysobacterales bacterium | reverse complement strand
TATAACCAGTCGTCCATTGCCTTTTTTAGGCGTGTTGTTATCAGGCTTGCTGTTCATTTTTCTTCATTCCAAGTCGAATAATGATAATAAAAAGGATTACCGTTACCAAGGCAAAGGCAAACCATGTAAGCGCGTATCCACGATGTTTTTCGGGTCCGAAGTTTAGCGGACGCCGCAGTCTTTCGCCATAGCCAGATGCGCTTTTGGCATCCAGTTGGATAATTTGCGGTAATAGGGGGTAACCGAGTTGTGCGGCGGCCGGATCCAGTTCTAGGTAGGTAATCAGTCGTGGCCAGGGTAGGGATACATCGATGGCAGCATCACCGCCCATGCGAATGCCGGTTTTAGGTGGCAGGTTGAGACTACCACTAATTTCAACGGGTGTAGCTGTAGTCCTAAACGCTGGCAGTTCGCTTCTATCCAGTGGCATCTTCAACCAACCACGATTGACTAACAACCAGTCACCACCGGGTAATTTAAACGGTGTAATAAGGTGCACACCGACAACCCCGCTTTCTACTTGGTTATCGAGCAGGAAGCTATGCTGAATATCGTATTGTCCACGACCACTGACTTTGGCAAATCGTGGGCTATTGCGGTCGACCATTGATAAAGGCAGGTACTGCGCTTGATCGATAGCTGTGAGGATCGCTTGTTTCTCATCCGCCCGATCAAGCTGCCAAAAAGCCAGCCACAGGAATGCCGCTAATAGCGCCGACATAAGCAGCGTAAACAGCAGCCAATGCAGACCGGTTATCGGTTTGTTCTGCGAATTATCAATATTCATTCATTGTTTGCCTGAGCGGATTTGGTGAGAAGTCTGAGAGAATATCAGCTTCTACCCAAACGCGTGCGAATTTGGATATAATGCCACGGAAAGCCCTGTTGTGGACATTTAATCATGCTGTATAAGATCATCATTGTTGTTTTTTTTCTGGCTATTGTTTATTCCCTGTTTTCTGCATTTTACTATATGGTCAAAGGCGGCGAGGGTGATGATGACAAAATGTTGCGGCGGCTGAGCTGGCGCATCGGGCTTTCGCTACTGTTCTTTTTTCTACTGCTGATCGGGATGAAAACCGGTGTTATCACCCCTCATCCTATTACTCCTGGCGCGGTGTATCAGGTCGAAGGCTAACGCTTGTTATCACTGAGGGATTCGTAACCTCAGGCTTTCTTTAACCTCTTCCATAACCACATAAGTACGGCTACCTTCTACTCCGGGAATCGGTAGAATTTTTTCGCCCAGCAAGCTGCGATATTCCTGCATATCCCTTACCCGGGCTTTAATCAAATAATCAAAATTTCCTGAGACTAGGTGACAATCTAGCACTTCGGGGATATTAAGTATTCGCTGACGGAAGACCTTGAAAGCATTGCCTGCTGTGCGTTTGAGATTGATCTCTACAAAAATTAGTAGTTGTGATTCTAACAATGTCGGATCAAGAATGGCCATATAACCTTGGATAAAACCTTTGCGTTCGAGTTTTTTAACCCGCTCTAGACAAGGACTAGGGCTAAGATTTATTTTGCGGGCCAGATTGGTATTGCTGAGGCGGCCATTGGCCTGTAAATACCCGAGAATGGCACGGTCGGTTTTATCTAACAGATAAAATGCTGATGATCCATCATTAGTCACTAGAATACCCTACTAAAATAAATTATATAAGAATTATATACTGTTAATTTATCAAACAACATGATAAATGACTTCGTAGCACAGGCTATTATAAGGCAAATAGTAAGCCTTGTATAAACTGGAGAAATAACATGCGTATCGGTGTACCTAAAGAGATTAAAAACCATGAATACCGGATAGGACTCATACCTGCAACCGTGCGCGAGCTGGTGGCCCGTGGGCATGAAGTATTTGTAGAACACGATGCCGCATTGTCTATTGGTCTTGATAATGCAGCCTATATTGAAGCAGGTGCAAGCATACTGCCGGATGCAAAAGCCGTATTCGATATTGCTGAGATGATCGTTAAGGTAAAAGAACCCCAAGCCGTAGAGCGCGCCATGTTGCGTGATGATCAGGTGTTGTTCACCTATTTACATTTGGCCCCAGACCCGGAACAAACCCGTGAGCTGGTTGCCAGCGGCGCCACCTGCATTGCCTATGAAACAGTAACTGATAATACCGGCGCCTTACCACTGTTGGCACCTATGTCTGAAGTTGCCGGTCGATTGTCGGTGCAGGCGGGTGCCTGGTGTCTGGAAAAAGCCCACGGCGGTGCTGGCGTACTTCTGGGTGGCGTACCCGGGGTTGCCCCGGCCAAAGTAGTGATTATCGGTGGCGGTGTAGTCGGTTTTAATGCCGCGCAAATGGCTATGGGCATGGGTGCCCAGGTCGCTGTTTTGGATCGCTCTTTAGAGGTTTTACGCCGATTTGACGCGCTCTTTGATAGCCGCATAGAAACCATTTATTCGGATTTGCTCTCACTGGATAAATATGTCACCGATGCTGACCTGGTAATAGGGGCGGTATTGATTCCGGGCGCTGCCGCTCCAAAACTTGTCACTCGTGAGCATCTGAAAAAAATGCGCAAGGGTTCGGTTGTGGTTGATGTTGCGATTGATCAAGGCGGTTGTTTCGAAACCTCCCATGCCACCACCCATCAAGACCCCATTTATATAGTGGATGATATTGTGCATTACTGTGTGGCCAATATGCCGGGTGCGGTTGCCCGGACTTCAACCTTTGCCCTTAATAATGCAACCCAGCCTTTTGTATTGCGGTTGGCAGATAAGGGTGCAAAACAGGCCATGCTAGATGACCAACACTTGTTGAATGGTTTAAATGTCCACCGCGGTATGGTCACTTGCGAAGAAGTAGCTGAAAACCTAGGCTATGAGTTCGTAAGCCCACAAAAAGCCCTCGAAACCGCATAGAAATAACTAGGGGACGGTCTCAATAACTAGGGGACGGTCTCTTGAGGTAGCGTCCCTAGTTTCGTGATTGGCCAGAGAAAAGCTACTGCTTGAGGCAGGCACTGAATTTCTACCGGGGTACTGCCGCTGAATTCCCCGTCGGGGGTGAGTTCTTTCGGCTCATCGGTTTCGATCAAAATATGTTTTGCACGCTGTAGGCTCACTTCTTGGTAATGGATGTGTTTGCCTGAATAGATTGATGGAAACAAGCGTAATATCTTCAAGCGGGATATGTCAGTCAGTAACAATACATCCAGCAGTCCATCATCAAGTTGTGCATCCGGTGCTATCAGGAAGCTGGTGCCGGTGTAGCGTGAGTTAGAGACACTGGCAAGGATGGTTGAGTGTTCGATGCGCTGGCCGTCCAGTGTTATCCGCAGCGGCCAGCTGCGCAGAAATAATGTTTGCCAAAGTGTAGCCAGGGTATAGGCGCTTTTGCCCAGGAATTTTAGTTTTTTAGCGGTGTGCCCGGCATCAACGCCGAAACCCATGCTAATAATGTTAATAAAATACCGCTGCTCGCCGGCATAGCGATAACTTGCGCAATCAATGTTGCGTATATTTCCCGCACAGATAATGTCTACGGCTTTTTGCCACTGACCGGCAAGCAGATCCAGCTCTCTAGCGAAAGCATTTCCGGTACCTGCCGGGATTAGTCCAAGAGGAATTCGTCGGGATTTATCCTGACGGTATAAGCCGTTCAATGCCTCATGCAGGGTACCATCACCACCAATAACGATAACCGCGCTATATTGACTGAGGTCGCAAGCACTAAGATATTCCTCAAAATGCCCGCCATACTGCGAGCAGAACAAGCTGGTTTGCAAGCCGTTATCAGCAAAGCGTTGTTCGATTTGCGGAACCAGTTTTTGCCTGTGACCGTGGGCGGCATTCGGGTTATTTAGGAGTAATAGTTTTTGCATATTGAAATTTTACAGTAAAAAAAACCCGCCAACTGGCGGGCTTTCCAAGTGACGGGTTTTATTATATGCCAATGGGCGGCTAGACCACATAAACAAATACAAACAGCGCCAGCCAAACCACATCAACAAAATGCCAGTACCAAGCAACACCTTCAAAGGCAAAATGATTTTCCTTGGTAAAGTGACCTCTTGCGCAACGCACCGCAATGACAATTAGCATGATGGTTCCGAGGGTCACATGGAAACCGTGGAAACCGGTCAACATGAAGAAGGTGGAGCCATAAATACCTGAACCCATGGTCAGACCAAGTTCCTGGTAAGCGTACATATATTCTTCCACCTGATAATACAGGAAGGCTATACCTAGTAGCACAGTGAATACCATCCACATCACCATGCCTCTCTGGTTGGATTTCTTCAAAGCCCAGTGTGCCATGGTGAGGGTGAAGCCCGAGGTTAGCAGAATCAAAGTATTCAGCAGGGGTACATCGAAGGCCGGGATGATATCAAAATCACCGCCTAAGTTTGCTGGGCCATTATTCGGCCAAACCGCTTCGAAGCCGGCCCATAAATATTGCCCCGTGGCAACACCTACACCTTCGCCGCCTAGCCAGGGCATGACCAGCATTCGGGTATATAACAAGGTGCCGAAAAACACTGCAAAAAACATCACCTCGGAAAAAATAAACCAAACCATCCCCATACGGAAGGACACGCCGACCTGAGCATTGTACATACCCAGCTGTGATTCACGAATAACCAGACCGAACCAGCCAAACATCATAAAAATTAGGATCAACAGACCGGCATAGAGCATATATTGCCCACTGCTGCTGCCATTCAGCCAGTTGGAAGCGCCAACCATCAGCAAAAACATGCCGATTGAACCGACTATCGGCCATTTGGTGCCATGGGGAATGTAATAAATATCTTTTGAGTGTGACATTATTCGCCTCTCGCTCTGGTATCGTTTGTAGTTATATTATTAGGGTTTGGTTGATTGTTTATTTCTTTTTTGGCCGTTTTGTTATAAGCCAAAGTAGCCGGAATATTTTTGAAGAAAGTATAAGAAAGGGTGATGCTTTCGATATCGGCCGGTAAATCAGGGCTGATATAGTAAGTCACCGGCATATCTCTTTGCTCACCGACCAAAAGCAATTGTTCAGTAAAACAAAAGCACTCAGTTTTCACAAAATACAAACTGGCTTCAGGCGGTGCAACATTAAAAACAGCATGCCCGATTACTGGCTCATCACTCATGTTGATAGAGGTGTAGCTGGCTACAGTGAGTTTACCCAGTTGTACAGTTTGGGCTTTATCGATAGCCTCGAACTGCCAGTTAAGCCCAGAGTTCACCGTAGCATCAAAACGCATGGTGATTTCCCGCTGGTCATCGTAGTGCTGGATTTCTTCTGTAGTTACTTCCTGTACTCCACGCCCACCAAAACCGGTGACATCACAAAATATCTCGTAGAGCGGCCACATGGCAAAACCGAAGCCAAACATTCCGATCGATATTAGAATGAGCCGCCTCAAAGTACGCAGATTCGCCTTTTTCTGAGTTTTCTTGCGGTCAGCATGTTGGTCAGCTTGTTGATCAGCCACTGACATTCACCACAGCGTAGATGAAAACTACATAGACTGTGAGCGCAATCGCGCCAAGAACCAGTGCGGTTTTTATAATTGCCCCGGAGTTTTTTTCAGGGCTGTTATTTTTCGGTGTCTGAGTCATGATAGTTACTTACATGTGCTCGCCATGTGCAACCATACTGTCATCAATTTCAGGCGGTGTTTCAAAAGTATGGAACGGTGCCGGTGAAGGTACAGTCCACTCCAGACCCCTGGCGCCTTCCCAAACCCGTGCTGTTGCAGGCTCGCCGCCACGAACGCACTTCCACACAATATAAACAAACATCAACTGGGTCAGGCCAAAGGCGAAACCGCCGATGGATGAAAGCATGTTGAAGTCAGCAAACTGCGGTGAGTAGTCCGGGATACGGCGTGGCATACCCGCCAGGCCGAGGTAGTGCTGAGGGAAGAACAACACATTAACAAACACGACTGATAACCAGAAATGCCATTTCCCCAGGCGCTCGTTGTACATATGCCCGGTCCATTTCGGCAACCAGTAGTAGGTGCCGGCCATCAGCGCGAACACTGAACCGGTTACCAACACATAGTGGAAATGTGCGACCACAAAGTAGGTGTCGTGATATTGGAAATCAGCCGGCACAATAGCCAGCATCAGGCCGGAAAAGCCACCGATAGTAAACAGCACCACAAAGCCCAGTGCGAACAGCATCGGGGTTTCGAAGGTCATCGAACCACGCCACATGGTAGCTATCCAGTTAAATACTTTGACCCCGGTGGGAATCGAAATCATCATGGTTGCAAACATAAAGTAAATTTCTGCACCCAATGGCATACCCACGGTAAACATATGATGCGCCCAAACAATAAACGAAAGGAAGGCGATGCTGGCACTAGCATATACCATTGAGGTATAGCCAAACAGCGGCTTGCGGGCAAATGTCGGGATGATTTCAGAGATGATACCGAAAGCCGGTAAAATCATGATATACACTTCCGGGTGCCCGAAGAACCAGAAAATATGCTGGAATAATACCGGATCTCCGCCACCGGCTGCATTAAAGAAGCTGGTAAGGAAGAAGCGATCGGTAATCAGCATGGTAACCGCACCTGCTAACACTGGCATAACCGCAATCAGCAGGAAGGCGGTAATTAACCAGGTCCAGACAAATAACGGCATCCGCAGCAGGGACATGCCTGGTGCACGCATATTCAAAATGGTGGCAATCACATTAATCGCACCCATAATGGAGGATATACCCAGCATATGGATGGCAAACATGGCAAAGATAAAGCTATCACCGGTTTGCAAAACCAAAGGTGGGTAGAGTGTCCAACCACCGGCCGGTGCACCACCGTCCATAAATAGGGTGGAAACCAACATGGTGAAAGCGAATGGAAGGATCCAGAAGCTCCAGTTGTTCATTCGTGGCAGTGCCATATCTGGCGCCCCGATCATTAACGGGATCATCCAGTTGGCAAAGCCGACGAAGGCGGGCATTACCGCGCCAAACACCATTACTAATGCATGCACGGTGGTCATCTGGTTGAAAAATTCAGGCTGAACCAACTGCATTCCAGGCATAAACAATTCGGCGCGAATAATCATCGCCATAGCACCACCGATGAAAAACATCAGCAGGGCGAAAACCAGATAAAGCGTACCGATGTCTTTATGATTGGTTGAGAAAACCCAGCGGTTTAAAAAGCCCTGAGGTTTGTGATCATGGTCATGATGATCTTCGTTATGATCTTCGTGTGTAGTAGTTGTCATTGTTCCCTGCCTTATCCGTTATTGTGCTTGGCGATGGTGGCAGGCTGGATTAAATCGCCAGTCTGGTTGCCAAATGCGTTGCGGGTGTATGTCAGTGCAGCTGCAATTTCAGCATTGGTTAGCGTTTTGCTAAACGCCTGCATAGCGGTGCCTTCGCTGCCATTCATAACAATGTCAATATGTTTGCTAACTGAGCCGTTAGTGACCGGGTTGCCGGCCATTGCCGGGAACGCGGGGGCAAGCCCCTGACCATCAGTCTGGTGGCAGCCGGCACATTGTTGTGCATAAACCGCCTCACCCTTGGCCATCAGCTCAGTCTTGCTCCAAATACGCTGGGTTTCAGTTTCAGTAACTGCAAGCCCGCGTTTTTTCTCGACCAGCCAAGCGGCGTAATCTTCTTCCGACTTGGCTTCCAGCACAATGGGCATAAAGCCGTGGCCTCTGCCGCAGAGTTCCGCGCATTGGCCGCGATAAACACCCACTTCGTTAACACGAGTCCAGGCCTGGTTAATAAATCCGGGTACTGCATCCTGCTTCCAGCCCAGTGCGGGCACCCACCAGGAATGAATCACATCATCAGCGGTAATCAGGAAGCCGATTTTCTTGCCCACAGGAATCACAATTCGGTTATCAACATCCAGCAAGTAGTTGTCTACTGTCGTTGGGTCAATACTTGCGCCGGTCATGCGGGCGGCATTACTGTCGGCTTTGAGGCTGCTGTAAAAGCTAATGCCTTCATCAATGTAGTCGTACTTCCATTTCCATTGATAACCGGTAATTTTAATAATTATATCCGGGTTGGAATTATCTTCCAATTCGATCAGGGTAATGGTTGAAGGTACGGCCATTACTATCAGGATCAGGATGGGAATTGTAGTCCAGATGATTTCTGCCTTGGTGCTGTGGTCAAATTTGGCAGCCACTGCACCGCGCGACTTCCGGTGCAGGAAGATCGAGGTAAACATGGCAGCAAAAACCAGTATACCAATGACGATACAAATCCAGAGAATAATCATGTGTAAGTCGTACACAGCTTTACTGGAATTGGTAACGCCTTCGGTCATGTTTAGGCCGCTGTCGGTGAGAAAACCGGGAGCGACCAGGATAGCGTAAGTAACAGCAGTAATTGCCGCTGTCATCGCTAGACCAACAAGTAGGGTATTTTCCTTTTTCATGGAATTATTTGACCTTATAAGTTTTATGTTTGTTGAATGGTTTTTCAGTCTGCGGTCCGTAATTGCGGTCTGCGGCTGTTTGGCCAGTTCGTCTTTTGTTACTGCCGAGGTATGGGGGCTGAGTTATTCCTAGATCGCTCTAACGGCAAACCCATCACTTGTCACACCCAACTACGATGCCAGACAAGATGCAGCACCTGATTAACCACAATAGTTGACAACTTATTGAGTTGTTTTGAACAATTGTGGCACTATTCAGGCTTTACTCACACACCAACTGTTAATTGTAGATGAAAGCGAGCCTTTCGGGCAAGCTCCGAGTGCCAAGATCTGAATTAAATCGGGGAAAAACAGACTTAAATCGTCGCTAGACGGATTTATTTGCACTTTTGATCGATTAAGGATTTTTCCGCAGGCAAAAACGGGCTAAACTGATCCGTTGAGTAATTAATAAAAGCAGAGTTCGGAGTGCCCGCATCAAGCTCGGTTCTAGTGACCAATAACGACAGCCTACCCAGAGAAATATTCAGGAAAACAATTTAATGCAAAAGCGCAACACCCCCATGTTAATTTCAACGGACCGAAAAACAACTTCGCTGCGAGATGCGGTGAGTGCCAGTTGGCTAGCAGATGAAAACCAGCATGTAAAAATGTTGTTGAAATCCTATCCCTTGGACCAGGCGCGCCGTGGGCAAGTACAGGTGCGCGCCATCGGCCTGGTTGAACAGGTGCGTTCATCCGCGGAAAACGCGGGATTAATGGAAGCCTTTATGCGCCAATATGACCTTTCTTCCGAAGAGGGGATTATATTAATGTGTTTGGCCGAGGCTTTATTGCGGATACCGGATAACGATACTGCGGAAAAACTGATCGCGGATAAATTAAGCGATGCCAACTGGGAAGCACACTTGGGCAAAAGCAGTTCCGTGCTGGTTAATGCCTCTACCTGGGGGTTAATGCTGACTGGCAAGCTGGTGAGTTTGTCGGAGGATGCAAAGAATGATTTCAGCCGGGTATTAGGCAAGCTGGCACAGAAAAGTGGTGAACCACTGGTGCGAATGGCCGTCCGCCAAGCGATGAAAATCATGGGTCACCAATATGTTATGGGTCGCGATATTAATGAGGCGATGGACCGGGCGGATAAAAAAACTAATCGTCGCTACCGTCATTCCTACGATATGCTCGGCGAAGCGGCACTGACGGCAGCTGATGCAGCAGGCTACTTTGAGGCCTATCGAGAAGGTATTATTGCGATTGGAAAGCGTAATCAGAATAGCGATGTGTTTTCAGCGGCAAGTATTTCAGTTAAATTATCCGCTCTGCATCCACGCTATGAATTCGGCCAATACGAGCGCGTAATGGCCGAGCTGCCAGCGAAATTATTACAATTGGCTCAACTGGCTCGGGCTAACGGTATCGCGCTGACCATAGACGCCGAAGAAGCCGACCGCCAATTGCTACAACTAGACATCTTTACTCAAGTTTATACTGATGCTTCACTACAGGGTTGGGATGGTCTGGGAATGGTAGTGCAGGCGTACTTCAAGATGGCCCCCGCAGTGATTGACTACCTTGCTGCACTGGCAACTTCTATCGGTCGGCGAATTCCTATGCGATTGGTAAAAGGTGCTTACTGGGATGCTGAAATCAAACACGCACAGGTAGAGGGTCTGGCGGGTTATCCGGTATTCACCCGCAAAGCCAATACCGATGTTTCCTACGGAGTTTGTGCCCAAAAACTACTCCAGGCAAGAGCCGCATTTTATCCCCAGTTTGCAACTCATAATGCACAGACCATTGCCACCATTAGTGAGCTTGCTGGTGAGCGTATAGACTATGAGTTTCAACGCTTGCACGGCATGGGTGAAGACCTCTACACTGCGGTCAAGGCCGCGGGTATGCATGATGCCTGCCGGGTTTATGCGCCCGTAGGTAGCCACGAAGATTTACTTCCATATTTAGTGCGCCGGTTACTGGAAAATGGTGCCAACACCTCATTTGTGAACCGGCTGGTTGATGATAAATTACCCGCGCAAGAAGTGGTTGAAGACCCCTTACTTAAAGTTATCGCAGCAACATCAATTACAAATCCTCATATAGGTCTTCCAGCAGCGATATTTGGTGCCTCAAGACTGAATTCCATCGGAATCAATCTCGCTTCTGAACCAGTGCGTGCAGCCCTGGCGGCAAGCCTGGATAAGGCTGTGGCAACGGAGTGGCAGGCTGAGCCATTGCTTGGCAAACTCTCCGGGAAGAAATTCAAGGCCGCTGATGCCGTTGAAAAATGGCATTCAGTGACTAACCCGGCAGCCCATAAAATCAGCGTGGCAACGGTGCGTGAAAGCAGCCGGGAAGAAGTGGATTATGCTCTGAGTGTTGCCGCTGAAAATGCAGTTGCCTGGGAATGGGTAGCTGTTGATGAGCGCGCAAAGTGTCTGGAAAAAGCCGCTGACCTACTGCAGCAAAAACTACCGGAATTTATGGCCGTGTGTGCCTTGGAAGCGGGAAAAACAGCCCACGACAGCATTTCTGAAATCCGTGAGGCGATTGATTTCCTGCGCTACTATGCGGTGCAAGCGCGCGCGGGTTTTTCTACACCACTGGTATTGTCGGGACCAACCGGCGAGAGTAATCACATTAGCTTGCATGGTCGCGGGGTTTTTGTGTGTATCTCGCCATGGAATTTTCCGTTAGCTATTTTTATCGGACAAATTGCCGCAGCATTGGTAACTGGCAATACCGTATTGGCAAAACCGGCAGAACAAACTCCGGTTATTGCTTATAAAATGGTTGAGCTAATGCATCAGGCAGGTATCCCTCGGGAAGCTCTGCAGTTTCTTCCCGGTGATGGTGCCAAAGTCGGCAGCCAATTAACCGCTGATCCACGGGTGGCGGGTGTGTGTTTTACCGGTTCAACTGAAACCGCACGCCTGATCGCCCGTAGCTTATTGGATCGGGATGCACCATTAGCGACTTTAATCGCAGAAACTGGCGGTCAGAATGTAATGCTGGTTGATAGCTCGGCTTTAGCGGAGCAAGTGGTTCAGGATGTCGTTGCTTCAGCCTTTTTGAGCGCCGGCCAGCGCTGTTCAGCACTGCGGGTGCTTTATCTGCAAGATGATGTGGCAGACCGGATTTTGGAAATGCTGAAAGGCGCAATGGCCGAAATCAAGATTGACGACCCGGCATTACTAGCGACTGATGTGGGCCCGGTGATAGACCAAGATGCCTTGAATATATTGCAAGCGCATGCGCTTAAAATGGATCAGCAAGCCAAACTGATTGCCCGGGTGGCAATGCCCGCAGGTCTTGAAGACGGGACTTATTTTGCTCCGGTCGCTTACGAAATTTCCGGGATTGAAGTGCTGGAAAGGGAAGTTTTT
Organism: Lysobacterales bacterium; assembly: GCA_021648125.1. Classification (GTDB taxonomy): domain Bacteria; phylum Pseudomonadota; class Gammaproteobacteria; order Xanthomonadales; family SZUA-36; genus SZUA-51. The sequence continues at coordinate 4,694 of JAKITK010000060.1, read as the reverse complement.
GGACCGGTGCTACATGTAGTGCGCTATCGGGCCAAAGATATCGACAAGGTTATTGATGCCGTAAACAACACCGGTTACGGCCTGACTTTGGGTATCCACAGCCGGGTTGACCGCAGTGTTGAGTATATAAGTCAGCGTATCAGGGTGGGTAACTGCTATGTCAACCGCAGCATGATCGGTGCGGTAGTCGGGGTACAGCCCTTTGGTGGCGAGGGTCTTTCGGGAACCGGCCCTAAAGCTGGCGGTCCGCATTATCTCAACCGCTTTGCAACAGAAAGGGTAATATCAATAGATACCACTGCATCTGGCGGCAATGCCAGCCTATTATCGCAGGGCGGCTGAGTTATATTATTATGAATACGCATTTATGAAAAGCATCTATCAGGACTGGTTCCAACTTAAACAGGCGCCGTTTGCGATTACTCCGGATCCGGCCTTTGTTTATTTGAGCGAAGCCCATCAGGAAGCCCTCGCGCACCTGCTCTACGGGGTTGGGCAGGGCGGCGGCGGTGGTTTTGTACAACTCACTGGTGAAGTGGGTACTGGCAAAACTACCCTGTGTCGTTGTCTGCTCGAACAAGTTGATTCGGGCACCCACATTGCCCTGATTTTGAATCCCTTACTGAATCCTGAAGAATTAATAGCAGCCATTTTGCATGAACTGCAACTGGAGGAATCTCGAACACTCAGTCACAAGCAACGACTGGATTGTCTGAATGAGTATTTGCTGGCGGCCTACACCGCCGGTGACCGGGTGGTAGTGATTATTGATGAAGCGCAAAACCTGCCACCAGAAACCCTGGAACAATTGCGTTTGCTCACCAACCTAGAAACCAATACCGATAAGTTATTGCAGATCATTCTGCTGGGCCAACCAGAATTACGCGACCTTCTGGGGCGTAACGATTTACGCCAGTTGGCACAACGGATCACAGCCCGCTTTCATCTGACCCCCTTAAATGCAGAAGAAACCGCAGCCTATGTGAAACACCGCCTGGCGGTTGCCGGCGCACCCGGCGCACATAATCCCTTTAGCGAAAAAGCCTTAAAAGCACTTTACCGGGCTTCATCAGGAGTGCCCAGGTTGATTAACACTATTGCCGACCGGGCCCTACTGGCAGCGTATGCAGGTGAAAAGCCCACTATCGATAAAAACTTAATCAACGCGGCCGCCGAAGAAGTTACTGGTAAAAAAAGAACAACTGTTTTTGCTCAACAGCCACTAATAACCGGCCTGATTTGCCTTCTGGTTATAGCCATTCTCAGCGGCTGGTACTTTCGTGATCAACGGCTACCTGAAGAGACAGTGGATGGGTCAAATCAAGTCAGCACCACAGAAGTGATGACTATCTCGACAGAGCCGGCAGTTTTAGAGCCAGAAACTGAACTCAATCAACCTGAAATCAAATTGTTACCGGCAGAACGGTACCGGGCCAGCAAACAGGTCTGGAGCGGGATGGCGCAAGTATGGGGGATTCCTGGGCAGGGCAGTATGCTAGCCGAGAGTTGTCAGCAGAAAACTGCGAACGGTTTTGCTTGTTTGCAGTTACAGGGTAACTGGCGCAGAGTACGCGATTTGAATTTACCGGTCATTATAGAGTTGGGAGCCGGGGATAACCCCGATTACTTGTTATTAACAAAGCTGTTGTCTGATCAAGCAGAGATTTATCCGCTGGGCATGCTTAGCCTGCAAGCCCTGGATCAGTATTGGCGCGGCCGATATTTTGTTATCTGGCCACAGGACCCCGACTGGCCGACAACAATTCATACTGACCAACTCGAAGGTGAAATTGCAGTCCGCTTAAAAACGCTGGCTAGCGAACGGATACCCGCATGGCTGGGCGATATTTCCGCGCAGCTTGATCCTCAGTTCGGCAGTTGGGTGCGTAGTTTTCAACGCAGCTGGGGCCTTGAAGATGACGGTATTATCGGCCCGGAAACTTTGTTGTATCTGATCGCGCCATCCTTACACGCTCAGACCCCAACAGTTGAGTTCCAGGAAGTGGGAGAGTAAGGATGTCTTTCATTCTTGATGCGCTGAAAAAATCGGAAGCCGAACGCCAACTGGGCGAAGTACCCTCTTTACAATCAGGCTCAACAGTAACGGCAACTCAATCGCGGAGCCGTTCCTGGCCGTTGCCATTGTTCGGCGTGGTGTTGCTTGCGATAGTGCTAGGCTGGTTTTGGGGTCAATCAGAAACTAATAATGTTGCATCAGGCCTAACTGAACTTACTGCAACCACTACCGCTCCTGTAACCGACCCGCCGGTAGAACAAACACTGCCACAAGTGAAATTACCAGAAACTGTACGCTCCCCATTAACGGATTACACACCGCCAGCTGTGATACCAACAGCTGCCAAGATAGCGGATAGTGACACAGCAGAAAATACTCAGGCCAATGCTGGGCAAAGCACGACCGCAACAGCTCCTGATCAAGATGTGCCCGCCACAGCTGTCACGGCTGCAGCCAATGAACAACAACGGGTTGCCCGCTTAAAGAAACAACGGGCGGCAGAACTTGTTGAAGACCAGGCGCTGGTTGCAGCTGTAGAGCAACGACTGGCTAATGAGCGCGCAACAAAAGCAGAAATAAAAAAACCTGTGGCTCAAAAGAACCAAGCCAACACTGTTAGTTTGAATGACTTGCCAGCCTCAGTGAGGGCCGATATCCCGGATATAAAAATCACCATGCAGGTGTACTCTGAAGATCCCGCTGCCCGTTTTGCAATCGTTAATGGTAAACGCTATAAACAAACTGATCAGCTTGCCGATGAGTTGATACTAGAGCAAATTCTACGCCAGGGTATTATTCTTAAATTCCGTCAGTATTTAATACTAATTGACTAAACGCTAATGTCGTTATTGATTCAAACCACCCGGCGCAAGCCCGGTCCTCGTATTCCCTGGGTAAGTCTTAGTATTATATTGGTTTGTTTCCTGCTAACCCTCATTGGCAGTCGTGGTGACACAGCAGAACAGCTACGCTGGTTGCAGCAATTTAGCCTGCAGTCTGATCTGGTATCTGCAAGCCTAGCTGAGCTGTTGCTGCATGCCTTTACGGCTTTGTTTTTGCACATCCAATGGGCGCATTTACTCGGAAATATGGCCTTTTTACTGGTGTTCGGTAGGCCGGTAGAGAAAAAACTAGGGCACTCTCTTTTCCTAGCTTTATTCCTCACTAGTGGTGTGTTGGTGAATCTGATACAGTTCTATCAGCAAGCCGTGATCAATGCCGATCACATACTACCGGTAATCGGTGCAAGTGGCAGTGTGTCGGCTGTTATCGGCTGTTACCTTGGCTTGTTTCCGAGAGGTAGAATTGGTGTCTACCTACCCCTTGGTATATTTCCACAATTCACCAAATTACCGGCACTTCTGGTGATTATCGCCTGGTTTGTTTTACAGTTTATCTACACACAGCAAGGAACACTAAGTAGCTTGATGGCCTGGAAAATCCATATCAGCGGTTTCGGCATTGGACTTATTGCTGCTATGATAATCCGCAAGACTAAGCTCTAAGATTAAGGCATAAAAAGGTTATGAAAACTAAAGTTGAAAAACTCTATAAAATCGTCTTCATTCATTTGGGTAAAGTGTACGAAATTTATTCGCGAGGTGTAACCAGCAGTGGTTTGTATGGCTTTGTGGAAGTCAGCGAGCTGGTTTTTGACAGTGCCAGCTCAATGGTAGTTGATCCAGTTGAAGAAAAACTACACGAGGAGTTTTCCAGTGTTGAGATTCTGCACTTGCCGATTCAGTCCGTGCTCAGAGTAGAGCAAGTACGCAAGCGTGGTCAATGTGTCATTCGAGACCAAAAAACCGGCGAAAAGGTAACGCCCTTCCCAGTACACAAATAAGTATTGTAGTGTTTGTTTTTACCACCCAAAATTAATAAAAACACATCACGCCACCTTGGGCGTTATCCCGGGATGGCGAACAGCCAGGCCCGGGATCCAGAAGCCTAGCCTCAAAATAAACCCCAAATAAACTCTTGCTAAGGCGGTAGAGGTCGCAAAGTTAAATAATTGGGTTTCTCTGCGTTCTTTGCGTCTTGGCGAGAGACAAATTGGGAGGTCTGCCTTGAATAGCACTAAGTTAAGCCGGTTTAGCGTAGCATTTAACGCTGCTTGATTGCCCCTAAAATGTGATCGGGCTAATAGGTTTGTCTCCTCTGGGTTTTTACCCGGTAGGGTGGGAATTTATGCCCACGCAGCGAAATTTTAACTATCCGAGAAACAGGGTCTGGTTGACTGGCTTTTACGCGTGGGCATAAATGCCCACCCTTATATATCGGCAGTCTTCTATGTTTAGCTATCAAAGAAGACGGGCGACGTGGAGAGACTGATCGGTACCCAAAGGCACCGCCCCGGCTTAGTCGCCTTTATCAGAAAGATCGCAGGTTCTGGTATGTCCCGAATGGCACTAAGTTAAGCCATTCTTGCATTGATTCAACACCTTCTGCTTTGGCTTTAAATAAGGGTTAAGTCCTTGATAGGTCACATGATAAAACCCCTTATCTTAGTGCCATTCGGTCACGGTAGGAATACCGGTTACCCGGTACCCCCCCCCCGCACAGATCCGTACGTGCGCTACTAACGCATACGGCTCCTACATCGAGTCAAACACACAACCGCTGGTTGGGGTATGGGTGGGCAGCTCGAGCCTTCGGGGTAAACCGACTGATGAGGCTA
>JAKITK010000059.1 GCA_021648125.1 Lysobacterales bacterium | reverse complement strand
TGCCTTACAGTTACCTTTATACCATAAATTCGTTGTCACCAAAATCGGTTTTTCTCTTTTTCTTTTGTAAGACTTCTTATGAAATCTTTATAAGACTTTTACCCGGGTGACCGGGCAGTCATATAACTTTCAATTAGGTGGAAATTCCTGCATATCCGGAATATTTTCCTTATATGCAGGGCTCTTTTTTATATCATGCAATTCGGATAATTGATTTGCAAGAAGAAATTTAGTTTTGGGTAAATATACTTCATTGATATCAGTAATTTATTCCACCTAATTCGATGGAGTATCTCATGGGATATTGGATAAGTTGCTGATTTCCAGTGCGGTGATTATTGCATAAGCGGTTTATTACTAAATGGGATCCACCTATGTCAAAACTGTTGCGACAGGGGATAAACCCCAATTAATTCCTGATGTTTTTGGATTATTGCTGTTGTAGAGATCTTTATTTCTCAGCCGCTCGCTGCATTTTTCGCTCTGCACGACCCTCAATTATGTAATAGACCACAGGCACTACAACCAGGGTCAACAGGGTTGAACTGATCATACCGCCAATCACAGCGACTGCCAAAGGTGAATTCACATCTGCACCGGCACCTTTGCTAAGGGCGGCTGGAATCATTGCCAGAATGACGGTTAATGAGGTCATTAATACCGGGCGCATGCGTTGTGGGCAGGCTTTGATTAATGCATCTTTTACATTTTCACCTTTTTCCCGTAATTGATTGGTGCGATCGACCAGTAATATTGAGTTTTTGGCAACTAGGCCAACCAACAGCACCAAGCCTATCATCGAAAACATATTCAGACTGTGACCGGTTAGCCAGAGGGCGCCGACACCACCAATAATTGCCAGTGGTTGTGCCACCATTACAATCAATGGTTGCACGAATGAATTAAATTGGCTGGCCAGCACCATAAACACCAGTAATAAAGCGGTGATGAATGCAAAGGCCATATAACCCATGGTTTTGCCGAATTCTTCAGCCTGACCAATCATGCGGACGCTATAACCTGGCGGCAGTAAACCTTCGGAAGTTTGCAGAATTTTTTCCACCGCACCACCCAAAGCACCTGGTGGGGTGGCATAAAAATAGGCGGCATAACGCAAATTTAGGCGCGATATTACGGCTGCACCTAGGGTATCTTTTAAGCTGACGATATTGTCCATGCGCACCATTTCACCGCTGGCGCCGCGTAACCAAACACGCGCAAGGTCAACATTTTCGCGTAACTCGCCCTCTGCAGCCTTGAGCCGAATATCATAGCGTTGGCCGTCACCTGGGTCATCGTTATAGCGGGCGATATCAAAGCCCGATGCCAACACATTAATTGACAGCGCAATGTCACTTGAAAGTATGCCTAACGATCGGGCCTTGTCTCTGTCTACCACTACGGATTGTTGCGGCAGGTTTAGTTGTAAATCAAGATCGGGTACGCCTACTTCGGGGTATTGTTTTAGTTTCTCCTGCAATTGTGCCGCCAGTTCGGCCACCTTCGCCAACTCTGGGCCACCGAGTACAAATTGTAAGGGCTCCCCGCGTTGGCCGCCGATCATTGGTAGCGGTGATGGGAAGGCGTTAACCCCGGGAATACTGGCAAAACTATCACCTAGATCAGCAATCACTTCAGTTTGTGACTGTGTGCGATCGCGCCAAGATTTTAAGCGTACCAGTACATTGCCCTGATTAACCTGGCGGGAAAGACCACTACCAATGGTTGAAAAATAACTATCAACTGAGGGCTGAGCACTAAGAATGGCTTCCAGTTCGGTGAGTTTTGCAGCCGTGTATTCTATGCTCGATCCTAAAGGGGCTTTAAAAGTCACCTGGAAACGACCCTCATCCTCTTCCGGCATAAAACCTTTGCCGATGTTGGCGAAGAAAAAGCCACTGCTCAAGACGATTATAAGTGTTACCAACACCACCAAGCTTCGTTGTTTTAGCGCGTGCTCAAGTAACCACCGATAAGCATCGTCCAGTTTATCAAAACCTCGCCCCAACCAACTTGAGAGCCGGCCTTTGTTCTGCCCAATCTGCAAATAACGGGAACACAGCATGGGTGTTAGCGTTAATGAGACAAATAGAGAAACCAGCACCCCTGCGGTAACCACAACTGCAAAGGCTTCAAAAAACCGGCCGATAATACCTTCCATAAAGATCACCGGGACGAAAATTGAAACCAGTGTCAGAGTTGCTGCCAGTACCGCAAAAACAACCTCATTGCTACCATTAACTGCAGCCCTTCTAGGTCCGGGATCAATTTCTTCGCGATGCCGAAAAATATTTTCCAGCACCACAATAGCATCGTCCACCACAATACCAATCAGCAGTAGTAACGCCAACAAGGTCATGGTGTTGAAGGTATAGCCCATGAAATACATGACCGCTACTGCACCCAGCAAAGATACCGGAATGGCTGCGGCGATAATTAGGGTTGAGCGAAAATTGCGTAAAAACAGCAAAACTACAAAAGCTGTCAGCAGCGTGCCCAGGAATAAATGTTCTTTTAATACGGAAACGATACCGCGAATTTCAACACCGTCATTATGCGCCACCCCAATTGTCATGCCCGGTGGTAGTTGCGGCACAATTTCTTCCGCCAAGCGCCGTTCAACCTCATCAACAATGGCAACCGTGTTGGCACCCTGAATTCTGACTATCGCCAAACCTACCGTTGTCTCCCCGTTGAAGCGCGCAAGCTGACGATAATCGGCCAGTCCGTCTTCAATTTCTGCTATATCTCCCAGGCGAATGGGCGCTGCAGACTGACTTGAGTTCAGACCACTTTCGGTATTTTGTGGATAGGCGATAATCATTTTTGCGAGATCTTGCGGATGGTGGTATTCAAGGTCAAGCTGGATCAGGTCTTCACGCTCTCCATCCACCAAAAAGCCGCCCGGCATGCTCAAGTGTTCTGCCTGAAAAGTACGCACAAGGTTTGGTACTGCCACTCGCAAAGCGGCCATTTTTGCCAGATCCAGATTCACCCGAATGGTGCGTTTACGCCCACCGCCCAGTCTAACTTCACCTACCCCGTCAATTGTTTCTAGGCTTTTTTTAATGGTGTTGCGAGCGTATTGATTCAGTTGTTGTAAAGTGCGATCGCCTGACAATGTGAGCCAGATAATCGGCATCGAACCGAATTCTACTTTGGCTAAAATGGGTGGCTCTACATCGCGCGGCAGGTCGCGCAGAATGACACTGACTTTCGCTTGCACTTCATTAAAAGCAACATCGACATCTTTACTGTTATCAAACTGCACATTGATGATAGAAATACCCGGGGCCGAACGCGAGTGCATATGTTCAATTCCCGGCACCGCATTGACTGATGTTTCAATAACATTGGTAATGCTGGAGTCAATAATTTCTGGGGTAGCACCCGGTAAAATCGTGGTCACAGAGATCATCGGGAAATCAATTTCTGGGAAACGATCTACACCGATATCTTTGTAAGCAATAACTCCAAACAGCACCAGCAATCCGGATAACATCCAGGTGAGTACATGGCGCCGAACCGCGATTTCAGGCAGGTTCATTTTGCTATCCGAATATTGGTGCCGTCGGTTAGGAACCCAGCACCGTCAGTGGCTATGATTTCGGTCCCATCTAAACCGCTCAAAATTTCTATTTTTCCATCCCGACTCTGACCCCGTTGTACCACTTGTTGTTCTGCCCAATTACCAGATATCAAATAGACCACATCACCGACGGGTCGTCGAACAATACTGATTGCTGGCACTAATACGGCGTCTGGGTTTTCACCAATCAGCACCCGCGCACGCACCGTTGCCCCCGGATAGCGGTTGTTGGCAGCAGTAACATCAGCCAATAATATTAATGAACGAGCGCCGGCGGTAATCACCGGTTGGATTTCGCGAATTTTAGAGGTGACTAAATTATCCGTATCGGTGGCGATGGTTATCTCAACCAACTGGCCACTTTTTAGCTTACCACCAGCAACTTCTGGCACCGGCAGACGAGCCTGTAGGCGATCGGTTTCAGCTAGCGTAAACACCGGTGTTCCGGGGCGTAAATAATCGCCAACGGATACCAGCCGGGAATCGATTTTGGCATCAAAAGGCGCTTTAATTTCTGTCCGCGCTAATTGATCCTGCGCCAGTGACAAATTGGCTTTAGCGGCTTCCGACTGGGCTTTATAGCCGGCAAGTTTAGCCCGCGCATCATCTAGGCCACTTTTAGAAACATAATTTTTCTTATCTAAGTCGCTGAGCCTTTTCACTCGCTTGGCTTCATTCTCAATCAGCACAGATAATTGTTTAAGTTCGGCTTTAGCCGCTTTTTCCTGAAGCTTTAAGTTGCTCGAATCTACAATCAGCAATACCTCACCGGCTTGCACGGATTCACCGCTTTTTACTAATATTTTGGTGATTTTTCCGGAAACTTCGGCAGCGATTTTCGGACTGTTTATACTTTCCAGCACTCCCACCGTTTCAATCCAGTAGCGCAGCGGTGCGCGCTCTGCCGTTGCTACACTTATCATTGTTGTAATGGTGTTTTTGCCCGATTTTGACTGGTTATCACCTGCTTCATCGCCACCACAGCCGTATAGTCCAAAAACAAGAATCAGAGCTCCTGCATATTTACCAACATATTTAATTATGACATTCATCCTTCCTGCCCTCCCGCCGCAATCCCATTAAATAGCAGGTCTATAACACCCTTTGCATATTTATCTGGGTTGTTGGCAAAGTCGACCGTATCGAGGTGGGCAATAATCGGCAAAGCATTGAAGAAAAATAAATTCGCAGATACCAACATGCTTGCCACCATTGCAGGATCCATGTTCTTTCGAAGTTCGCCGGCCTGCTGGCCCATGTCGATTAAATTGACCAAGCGGTTAAATTGCTTACCCAGTAGTTCCGCTGCCATTTGCTGTCCGTGACCGCTGCGGATCGCCATAGATTCCTGCAGCAACAGGCAAGCCCCCTGACAATTGGAAAGAATATTATTCAAATGGCCGTGATTAAAGCGGGATAAACGGGAACGATAGTCGTCCTCGCCGCTGTCGAGTTCATCAAGTAATTTTGTTGATGCCTGGATAATCCGTTGAATCACGGATTTATACAGTTTATCTTTTGTTCCAAAATGATGAAAAACATTGGCTTTTGAAACCCCGGCCTGATCACCGATTTGACGCATAGAAACAGCAGCAAAGCTTTGCTCGGCAAAGAGTTTTTCAGCGGCTTCTAAAATTGATTCAACTGCGTTGCCAGTGGACTGAGAGGATATAGCCTGATTCATTCGCTTGCCTTATAATTCGCTGACCGACCGGTCGGTCAGCGAATTATACCGCAAATAGCCTGAGGTTATCAATCCTCTTAAAAATCGGGGGAGTTACTGCTACCAGTGAGCGATATTAGCGCTCAATATGGCCGCGCTAGTGCTGGTGACCACCCGGTCCGTGCACATGACCATGCTCGATTTCTTCGGCACTGGCCTCACGCACACTATCGATGTTTACTTCAAAAACCAGGGTTTGTCCTGATAATGGGTGGTTGGCATCAACATCAGCATGAAAGCGACCAACTTTAATAACCATTACCTGGCGAGGCCCTTCTTCGGTCTCGATAACTGCCATGGTGTTGGCTTTAAGTTTGCCCTGGCTTTTGAGGTTCTTTATGGGCATACGCATTTGCAACTCGGGATTGTATTCGCCGTAAGCTTCTGCGGGAGTGACTGTAATCGAAACTTCATCATCCTCTGCGGTTTTGCCTTCAAGGCCTTTTTCCAGGCCGGCAATGATATTACCCGTGCCATGTAAATACACCAAAGGCTCCTTGCCTTCTGAACTTTCTAGCGTTGAACCGTCTTCCAGTTTTAATCTGTAATGCAGCGTTACTACCCGATCTTTAGCGACTTGCATGCTGTTTACCTTATACCTTAAATGAGTGTTGTATTGTACCTCAGTCAAACGCCGATAATAATTTTGTAACTTTTCCCGACCGGCTGCGTTTAAGCTGGTATAGGACGACACGAGAGAGAATATGCAAAAACGCTTCAATGCTATGGTTCGAGAGCATCAACACCGGGTTTTTACCTTGGCGGTGTATATGCTGCGCGACCGTGCGGAAGCTGAAGATGTTACCCAAGAAACCTATTTAAAGTTATGGCAGAGGATGGAAAAGACCGGAGAAGAAGTGAAACGAGCCTGGCTGCTGCAAGTAGCTCGTAATGGCTGTATTGACCGAATCAGAAAACGCCGCCCGCAGACCAGCGAAGTCCCCGAGATTGAGGATCATCGTGACCCCGTTTTTGCCATGGAACAGGACCAGCTAGGAAAATGGCTGAAAGACGCCATTACCAATCTTAAAGAACCTTATCGGTCATTGGTAATATTCCGTGATGTCCAGCAGCACAGTTATCTTGAAATTGCTGAAATGCTGGAACTCAGCCTTTCCCAGGTAAAGATCAATTTATACCGAGCACGCCAGCAATTACGCGCCAAGTTACCAAAAGTTGAAACCACATGAAAGACCATATGAGCGATATCATGAACAACAAAACAAAGATGAGCCAACAAACATTTGATGATGCTATTGAAGAGTTGTTAGCCGGCGATCTGGATATGCAACAAGCCGAGCTGCTAAAGCAGGCAAGCGCATCCGACCAGGCCATGGCCAGTGCCATTATTGATGCCTGGGCCTTACGCAAAGGGCTGGATGAGCTGGAGCTTGAAAGCGTACCGGCTACTCTCGAAGCGCGCCTACTGGCCATTCCTAGTCAATTCCAAGCCCGGAATAATCGCTTTGCCTGGCTAAACCCCGCGAGCTGGCAAGTCGGTCAGTCCTGGGCTATCGGCTCTGCCCTGGCAATGAGTTTGATCATTGCTATAGGTATTAACAGCCAACCCAACCGGGCTGAAATTCTACAAGCCCGTGAAGATATACAGATCGCGCTGGCATACCTTGGTAAAAGCTTGAACCAGGCAGACCGGGTAACCCGTGATGAACTCAACCAGCAGATGCACAAAATTCTTGCCGGTCAAGCACCTCCAAGACAACACCATCGCGACATCGAGAACCCTATAAAAGTTGAAAATATCGACCTATAAATTGAATTAAATTAAATAAAGACAAATTAAATGAATACCTGGAGATACGAGATGAACATTACACTACGAAAATTTGCCATCAGCTTAACCGTTATGCTTGGTTTGTTGCTCAGCAGCACCGGCATGGCACAAACCAATGAAATAAAAAAACTGGCCGGATATGTTGATTTTGGCGACCTGACCAGTAGCTATGGTGAACCCAATGTTGAAATTAACCTGGGTCCCTCCATGTTGCAATTCGCCAGCGCCATTATCGGCGATGATGACCCGGAAGCCTTGGCAGTGATGAAAGGGCTGCAAGCTATACGGCTGCAAATTTACAATATTGATGGCAACGCAGATGCTGCAATTGATCAAATTAGTAAATCCCGCAAACAGTTGGTTGCCGACAACTGGGAACAAATTGTAAAAGTCAAAAAAGACGGCGCAGAAACCCATGTGTTTATGAAAATGATAGACGGCAAAATAGAAGGCATGACAGTACTGGTTGCAGGCGATGAAGACCAAGCCATTTTTATCAACATTATCGGTAATATTGACCCCAAGCACCTCGGCAAAATAACCAAATCCTTCGATGTTGATATCGACATAGACCCATAGGAAGGAGCCGCTGCAAATGAAGAATATTGCCTTATTAATAGTCCTAGCCCTGCTATTAACCGCCTGCGGTTTCAGCGGTAACCGGCCGAATGACCCCGGTTATGCCGATTTAAACTTGCCCGGTTGGAGTGAAGCCGACCGGGTGTTGTATATTTCATTTGGGCCTGCGATATTTCGCATGGTGCGCTGGATAACTGATGAAGACCAAGACCCCGAGGCTGAGGCACTACTCAAAAATGTGCGTGCAGTTCGAATAGCAATATATGAGCTTGAAGGTGATAACCCGCGGCTGCGTAAACATGCAGCAGATAGCAGCCAGTATTTGCAGAAACAAGGCTGGGAAGTTCTAGTCAAAGTCAATGAAGGCACTGAACAAACCCTGGTAATGAGTAAAATTGTAGGTCAGCGCATGACCGGTATCATGGTGCTGAGTGTTGATGAGGAAGAGATGGTTTTTGTGAACCTGATGGGCAGTATAGATCCGGCACAGCTGAGCGATATCTTGCGTGGTCTTGATAGTGAAATAGAGGCTGATCTCGATATTCAACTACCAGATACCATTGAAGTTGCAGAAGGAAATCAAGTCACCTGAACCTACAGTTATGAGCATAATCAGGTAGAATCTATGCATGATTTACAGACAACAAAAACTCCGTTCAGCTCATAAACTGATTCTATTTCTCTCAATCCTGGTGCTCGGCTGTAGCCTAAGCGCCTGCACTGCTGCCGGCCCATATGTGCGCATCAACGGTCAAACCGTGAATGTAGAGGTCGTTAAAAGCCTTGAAAAACAGGCTTTAGGCTTGATGTACCGCACAGAAATGGCAGCAGACCATGGCATGTTATTTATTTATCCGCGCGCCGTGCCAATGTCATTTTGGATGAAAAACACCAAAATTTATCTGGACATTATCTATTTCGATCAAAACCTAAAATTAATCAATATCTCTGCCAATACCCCGCCTTGTCGAACCCCCACTTGCCCTGGATACCCTAGTGCTGCTCCAGCACAATATGTATTAGAAATTAACGGCGGCTTGGCCGCGCAGTGGAAGCTTGAGCCTGGCGACCTGCTGGAACTACATCTGGATTAACTAATTCGCTTGCTACAGGCTGAATGACTTTTTCATTAGCCCAGCTAAGCTGGTAGGGAACCAGCCGATCTTCTGGAGCCAGCTGCTTCAGTAGTTCATCGGCGTTGCCGCCTTCGAATGGTACGAACCGTTTCATTTTTGTCTCCTTAGGGTTGAAATTACCTGGAGACGCTAGTTTGCCGTTCAATTGTGACAATGGTATGGCAGAATCTGATATTTACAGCTTTAGTCGGGTTTTGTATCTGGCGGAGTTTCATCTGGCTCAGATTTTTCAGGGGTTTTTCGCCAACGAGCCAGCAGTAAAGCACCCAGCGCCATAAGTATCTCATCGGCAAAAGGCAGTGGATCGGGGACCACAATGTTTGTCCCTAGGAACACGGCAAATAGCAAAAACAAATATTTACTGAAACAATAGATAAAATGCCAGGATGCCATACAATAGCGCTATGCCAGAATCGGGATGGGTACATGAGTTACTAAACTGGATCAGTACGCACAGTGCATGGGCGGGTTTGATCGTGTTTCTTATCGCCTTGGTGGAATCGTTAATTCTGGTTGGCATACTGATTCCCGGCATAATGATTTTATTAGGCATCGGCGCATTAATCGCCCTCGGTGCGCTGGATTTTTATACCGTCTGGTTCGCCGCCTCGGCCGGCGCTTTTGCCGGCGACCTTATCAGCTACCTGCTGGGGCATAAATACCGTGAACGCCTGACAGAAATGTGGCCTTTCCGCAATTATCCTAAGATGTTGGGTCAGGCACGGTATTTTATCTACAAACATGGCAATAAAAGCATCGTCCTGGGGCGCTTCATCGGGCCCTTGCGTCCCGTAGTACCTGCGGTTGCCGGGATGTTGGGCATGACACCCCAACGGTTTTTAAAAATTGATATTCCCGCCTGCATTGCTTGGGCCCCAGCCTACCTGTTACCCGGGATGTTGTTTGGTGCCTCGCTTGAGGTTGCCTCAGAATATACCGGCAGATTGGCGATGGTGCTGATTGTTATTGCGCTGGTTATCGGGCTTTCTGTGTGGCTGTTCCGCTTGCTTTATGACACCATTGTCAGGCTTTCGATGCGCAACCTACGGCGCTTGATTCGCTGGTCGCGTCGCCACCCGCTATTGGGGCGGCCGGTCTCCGCACTGCTTGACCCCTCAAAACCGGAAGCTTTATCGCTCGCCATGCTGGGGCTTTCATTAATCACCACAATTACTTTATTGTTAGTGCTCTTGCTACTGATACCCTGGGGCGACCAGCCATTGCGACTCGATCAGGGGGTGGCAGACCTAGCCGCTGCACTACGGAGCGAAATGGTCGACCCGCTGATGATCACGCTCTACCAACTGGGTCGCTGGCCGGTATTATTGTTTACCGCAGGGGTAACGCTTGCTTGGTTATTACTACAAAAGCGTTATAAGGCTGCCGGCCACTGGTTACTGGCTATTGTCGGAGGCAGCATCCTGCAACTGATCCTCACCGCCATACTCACAGCAGCTCCGGAAGCTACCGGCCTCACTCTTGATGCTAGCGCACCGAGTAGTGAATTTGTGCTGGCGACCACAGCACTTGGTTTTTTTGCGGTAATGGAATCAGCAGATCTGCGACGCATTCACCGGCGTTGGCCGTATATTCTTGCCAGTCTGGCGCTGATCCTGCTGGCAATTTCCAGACTTTATCTAGGTCAGGATCAACTCAGCACCCTGACGCTTGGCTTTCTGTTGGGGGGCAGTTGGACTGCCATCGTTGGTTTTGCTTACCGGCAACGCATACGCCGAGTCTATAAACCGATATACGCCAGTCTGGTGTTTTTTAGTGGTCTGATCATCGCGGTTGCCTACGCAGCTAATCAGCAACTACAATCGGAAACGATTCTGTATGAACTTGAGTATAAGAAGCAGGTCTCCAGCGCACCGTTATGGTGGCAGCAGGACTGGCAACGGCTCGATAGCCAACGTGCAAGGGTGGGCTCACACGCCGCCCGCGATTTTAACCTTCAGTTTGCTGGCAGTGCCGCGAAGCTGCGCGAGCAATTACTCCAATCAGGTTGGCGCGACAGTACCAGCCCAGGATGGCTGTGGCCGTTGAAAACCCTGAATCCGCAAGCTGATGCAGAGTCTTTGCCCATTCCGGGGAGGGACTATTTAGGCCACAAAGAAACATTGAGGCTACTGCTCCACGATGACAACAGCAGCAGCGGCCAGCAGCGGGTTATTGCACTGAGGATATGGCCCTCCGGAATGATGTTAAACGATAGCCAACAAAGCGTTTATTTAGGCCAGATTATCGCTGAAAACCTGCACCCGGCCTTAGGTTTGTTTCACTATTGGCGGGCGCAAGCATTAAGCCGGGAAGAGCTTGAGGAAATACATCGAGGCCTTGAGCGTACCGGACTGGAGTTTCAAAACCTAGGCGTTGTTACCCTGCTACGCCAACAAGCAATCGAGAGGCAATAAAACGCCTTCGGAACAATAGCATTCTTGCCGCTGGTGGATAAAGGTGACTAATGGCTGTTGCCCTTCAGGCTTATTATCGTGTATAAATATCACTGATAATAAAAAAGATGGCTAAAATAATGACTAAAAAGAGGGACACACCATGCCCGATATTTTAACTCTTGATCAAGTTAGCAAACAGTTTGATCAAACCAATGTAATTAACCAACTCTCCTTTAGCGTCAGGGAAGGTGAAATTTTTGGACTTCTGGGACCCAATGGCGCCGGCAAAACAACCCTGGTTAATATAATGACGGGCTTACTCAACGCCGATCAGGGCGTGGTAACTTTGTTTGAAAAATACGCCCCCGGCGATAATTTTGCCCGCGCTAACATCGGTTGTGCTAGCCAATCCCTAGCGCTTTATGAAGACCTTACCGCTGAGGAGAACTTGCAGTTTTTCGGAAAAATGCATGCCTTGGAGAAAAGTGCCTTACAAACGGCAGTTAGTGAAACCCTTGCTGTAGTGGGCTTGGAAGACCGGGCAACGCAGCGAGTTAAAGAATTTTCTGGCGGCATGAAACGCCGTCTTAACTTGGCAGTTGCTATCCTCCACAAACCAAAATTATTAATCCTTGATGAACCCACAGTAGGGGTCGATCCCCAGTCTCGCAATGCCATTATGGAAAGCATTCAATCACTTTCAGACCAAGGCCATACTATAATTTATACCACCCATTATATGGAAGAAGTCGAGAAGCTCTGTGATCGGGTTGCCATTATCGACAAGGGTCGGCTGGTTGCTCTCGACAGCGTTAACGGACTGGTACAGGAATACGGTAAAAACCATCAAATTCGTTATAGTCAGAACAATAAGGTTTTTACTGTAGATACCGATAACCCGTTACAAAAGATCCGTGAATTACTCGATAGTGAACAACAATCTGCAATTAGTAATCTCTCGGTACAATCACCTACTCTGGAACAGGTATTTTTAAACCTTACCGGGCATGAATTGAGGGACTAATGATGGCAAGTAAACTACTCGCGGTAACACAAAAAGACCTAAAGCTACTCTACCGAGACAAAGGTGGGTTCTTTTTTACTTTTATTTTTCCGATCATTATGGCCGTTTTCTTCGGTTCGATGATGTCCGGCAGCGGTGGCATGAAGGGCATTTCATTGCAGGTGGTGGATGCCGACCAAAGTGTTATATCACAAGCATTTATCGACAAACTAGATGCTGCAGCAGAGCTCAAAGTCGTATTGACAGATGAGGCAACTGCAAGAGATACGGTTAGAAAAGGCAAGGCGGCAGCCTTTTTAATTCTGCCAAAGGGGTTTGGGGATGCCAAAGGCAACTTATTTTCTGGGGAAACCGCCACTGTACAACTCGGGGTAGATCCTAAGCGCAGCGCGATCAAAGGCTTACTTCAAGGTGTTTTAATGAGTTATGCCGCTGAGGATATGCAATCGGCATTTACCGATACCGATAAATTCGTCGATCAAATTGACAAGTCCCTCGCAGAGGTCAGGCAGGCCCGTGATAGCGGTGAGTTTGCGGACAATGATAAAGCCGATCGCATGCTTGAATTCCTTGATCAACTCCAGGAAATGGTAGACACTGATAGTTTTAATAATACCAGCAGCAATGAAAGCGCCGATGGTAGTACAGATGAAGATAGCGGTTTCAACGGATTTCAACCGCTGATTATAGAAACCCATGACATCAGCGTGAATCGCGATGGCCCGCCCAGTGGTTACGATGTTTCATTCCCGCAGGGCATACTCTGGGGAATACTGGGCTGCTTATCCGCCTTTAGTCTATCGCTGGTGAGCGAGCGCAACCAAGGCACCCTTTCGCGCCTGCTGGTTTCATCCGCTAACCGCAGTACCATTCTTGCCGGTAAAGCATTGGCCTGTTTTTTGACGATAATATTCATCGCTGTCTGTTTGTTGTTGCTAGGTAAGTTAGTGTTTGGGATTCAAATTAGGCAACCGGATTTAATGCTGCTTTCGCTTGTGGCTATCGGCTTTTGTTTTAGCGGCTTAATGATACTTTTTTCGGTTATTAGTAAATCCGAGAAAGCAGCCGCCGGTATCACATGGGCTGCGATGATGCTGATGGCAATGGCGGGCGGCGGGATGATACCGTTGGCATTTATGCCTGCCTGGATGACACCAGTCAGTCAATTTAGTCCGGTTATGTGGTCAATACTTGCGTTGGAAGGCCCGATGTGGAGGCAGTTCAGCCTGGTCGAAATGCTGCCGGTTGTAGCCGTTCTTTTTGGTATTGGTATTGCCGGCTTTTTGCTTGGCGTGCGTTTGTTCAAATGGCAAAGTAGCAGCGCTTAATTGAGCGTAAATTTAGCAAAATACAATTGATGATATTTATACTGGAAAATCTAGAATGACGAAGCCCCTCAAAATTTCTCTATTGCTGATCCTTTCGCTTTTAGTTTTTGGCTGTAGTGGGTCATACATAAACAAAACCCAGGCAGTAATAGATAAGCCGAAACCCGGTGCTGCTGAATTTGATATCCAATACACCCAATATCAATTGGAAAATGGTTTAACTGTAATTTTGCACCAAGACACATCCGACCCCATTGTGGCCATGGCGACCATTGTGCATGTGGGTTCCAACCGGGAAAAGCCCGGGAAAACCGGCTTCGCCCACTTCTTTGAACATATGTCATTTAATGATTCAGAAAATGTGCCCAAGGGTGCCAACCGCAAAATGATCCCGGAACTGGGCGGCAGCCGCAATGGCGGTACTTGGAGCGATGGCACTATTTATTATGAAGTTGTGCCCAAAGATGCCTTCGACAAGCTGCTATGGATCGATTCCGATCGCTTAGGTTTTATGATTAATACGGTGGATCAGGGAACCCTAGAACGCGAAAAACAAGTGGTTAAAAATGAAAAGCGCCAGCGGGTCGATAACCGCGCGTATGGGCATACCTCCCATGTTATTAAAAAGGCACTCTATCCCACCGGACACCCCTATAACTGGACGGTAATTGGTGATCTGGAAGACCTCCAGGCGGCCAGTTTGGATGATGTGCGCGAGTTTTATTCCGAATTTTATGTGCCATCCAATGTCACCCTGGTTATCGCCGGTGATATTGATATTAACGAGACTCGGAAAAAAGTTGAGTACTGGTTTGGTGAAATCGCCAGTGGTGAGAGCATCGACAGCATGCAGCCACAGGCCGTTAGCCTAAGTGAGGACATAAAGCTTTACCATCTGGATAACTTTGCCAAACTACCCGAATTGCGACTCACTTTTCCTACGATTGAGCAATACCACCCTGACTCCTATGCCTTAAGTGCACTAGCTCAGATCCTCTCTGACGGTAAAAATGCCGCTCTATATAAAGTATTGGTTGAAGAAAAGAAATTAGCCCCAGCCACTAGCGCTTGGAATAGATCCGAAGAAATCGCTGGCACTTTTACTATCCGGGTAAGGGCAAACGCAGGCGTTCATCTTGATGCGGTTAAAGCAGCGATTGATGTCGCCTTACTGAATTTTGAAAAACACGGCTTTAGTGATAATCAGTTGACCAAAATTAAAGCCGAAATGGAAACCCGTTTTTATTACAGCATCGAAAGCATTCTCGATAAGGCCCTGCAAATGGGTATCTATAATGAATACGCCGGTTCTGCAGACTTTATTAAACAAGACATCAAAAACATTACTGCTGTGACCCGCGAAGACATTCAACGGGTTTATCGGCAATATATTAAAGGCAAGCCTGCCATTATGACCAGCTTCGTACCCAAAGACGGACAACAGCTGGTACTAAGCGGCTCCAACAAAGCCAATGTGGTGGAAGAGCAAATCAAACAAGCTGCGGAAGTTGAGTTTGTTGAAAACGATGCCATCGAATATACCAAAACCGTTACCAAAAATGACCGCAGTGAACCGCCTTTGTCAGACTTGCCCGGTTTACGCGCACCATCCGTATGGACAAACACTACCGCTAATGGCATGCGGGTTTTCGGCATTGAGCAAAATGAATTACCGGTGGTAAATTTCAGTTTGCTCATTGATGGCGGGCAGGCCCTGGATAACAAAAACAAACTGGGAACGGCCTTTTTACTCGCCCAGTTAATGAATGAAGGTACCGCGGATAAAACTCCGCTGGAACTGGAAGAAGCTATCGGCCTACTCGGTGCCAGCATCCGCATCCGTGCGAGTAAAGAATGGATTAGTATTTCGGGGCAATCTTTAGTCAAGAGCTTTACGCCTACCATGCAACTACTAAAAGAAATGCTGCTAAGCCCACGCTTTGATGCAAAAGAGTTCGCGCGCTTAAAAGCCAGCCGGCTAACGGCTATTAAGCAGGCAGAAGGCAACCCGAATCAAATTGCCAGCAATGTCTATCGGCAACTGATCTATGCCAATGGACACGCTTCCGGCAAGCCAACCGGTGGTAACCGCGAAAGCGTTGCGGCTATTGAGATGAATGATATTAAGGATTTTTATAAGAAAAATCTTAGCCCGGCAAATACCAGCTTTCAAATTGTAGGTGCAATCTCACAATCTGAGGCAGAGGCGACACTGGCTATTTTCGAGAGTTGGAGTGGTGAAAAAACCCCCATGCCACGCCAAGAAAAAACTCAAACTCTCAAAAGCCCCGCACTCTATTTCATCGACTTCCCCGGTGCCAAGCAATCAGTAATTTATGCAGGAAAAGCGGTGTTTAATGGCTTCGACCCGGATTTTTATTCACTTCAATTTGCCAATAACCGTCTTGGCGGTGGTATGAGTGCCCGCCTAGCGCAAACCTTAAGAATACAGAAAGGTTATACCTACGGTGCCTATTCCTATATCCAACCGAGCAACTATGAATCGCTGTTTGCGGCGACATCCCAGGTGCGTACCAATGTTACGCTGGAGTCCTTGCAAATCTTCAAAGATCTGATTGGAAATTACGCCGCTACCTATACCGATGAAGATCTTAGCGTATCTAAAAACATGACCATCAAAGGCAATTCACGCCGTTTTGAAACCCTCGACCAATTGCTCGGAATGCTGCAGAACATGAGCTTGTATAAACTGCCTGAGAACTATGTTGAAGTTCAACAGGACTTCGTACTGGGTGTGAGCCTTGAGCAAGTACAGCAAACCATTCAGCAGCACCTGCAAGAACAAGAAATGATCTATCTGGTGGTTGGAGACGCCAATACGCAGTTATCCCGAATGAAAGACCTCGGCTACGGAGATCCGATTATTGTAAGCGCAAAGTAAACCCCGCCCTGTTTTCTTGAGCAATTTCCCGTCACGCTATGCTTCTGATGAACTAGGAGCAATAAGCAATGCAAAAAATGATTCCCACGCTAACCCAGCGTCAGCGTTATTG
>JAKITK010000011.1 GCA_021648125.1 Lysobacterales bacterium | reverse complement strand
TGCTCGACTATATAGTTGAGTTTATGCCCTCACCAACAGATGTAAAAGCCATTGAAGGTGTACTTGAAAATGGCGAGCCGGGTAACCGTGCTGCAGATGACGATGCGCCTTTTTCGGCATTGGCATTTAAGATTGCAACCGACCCTTTTGTCGGTACCCTGACATTTTTCCGGGTTTACTCGGGATCATTAAAATCAGGTGATACCGTACTAAACTCGGTTAAAGGTAAGAAAGAGCGATTTGGACGGATCTTACAGATGCATTCGAATTCTCGTGAAGAGATTAAAGAAGTACTGGCAGGCGATATAGCTGCCGCGGTGGGACTTAAAGATGTTACCACCGGTGAAACATTATGTGATCTGAAAGAAGTGATCACCCTGGAACGAATGGAGTTTCCGGAGCCGGTAATCGCAATTGCGGTTGAGCCGCGCACCAAAAGCGACCAGGAAAAAATGGGAGTTGCTTTATCCAAGTTGGCCCAGGAAGATCCGTCTTTCCGGGTTAAAACAGATGAAGAGACCGGGCAAACAATTATTTCCGGCATGGGTGAGCTGCACCTGGACATTATCGTTGACCGCATGCGGCGCGAGTTCGGAGTAGAGGCCAATATCGGCAAGCCGCAGGTTGCGTATCGTGAAACGATTCGCAAAACGGTACAGGCGGAAGGCAGGTTTGTACGCCAGTCCGGCGGTCGTGGTCAGTATGGTCATGTACGCTTGAAATTGGAGCCGAATGGCGAAGGTAATGGTTATGAATTCGTCAACGAAGTTGTTGGCGGTGTTGTACCGCGCGAATATATTAGCGCAGTCGACAAAGGTATTAAGGAGCAGATGACCAGTGGTGTACTTGCGGGTTACCCCGTAGTAGATGTAAAAGTCACCCTGTATGACGGTTCCTACCATGAAGTGGATTCTTCAGAAATGGCATTTAAAATTGCCGGCTCAATGGGATTCCGCAGCGGTGCATTAAAGGCAAGTCCAGCGTTGTTGGAGCCTATTATGCAAGTAGAAGTGGTCACCCCTGAAGATTATATGGGTGATGTTATGGGCGATTTGAATCGCCGTCGAGGAATTCTCCAGGGTATGGAGGGTTCACCGGCTGGCAAGATTATTAACGCCAATGTGCCATTATCTGAGATGTTTGGATACGCAACAGATGTGCGTTCAATGTCCCAGGGCCGCGCAACCTACTCGATGGAGTTCAGCCATTATGCTGAAGCACCAAACAGTGTGGTTGAGCAAATGATTTAGAAAATAGCATAAGTAGTATTTAAGATTATTGAGCAAATAGAGAGATTCGGAGACGGTAATGTCAAAAGAAAAATTTGAACGTAATAAACCCCATGTAAATGTTGGCACAATTGGCCACGTGGATCATGGTAAAACAACCCTGACAGCGGCATTAACGAAAGTATGTGCTGAAGCTCGTGGCGGTGAATTTAAGGCATACGATCAAATCGATAATGCCCCTGAAGAGCGCGCCCGTGGTATTACTATTGCCACCGCTCATGTTGAATACGAAACAGACGCTCGCCATTACGCGCATGTTGATTGCCCGGGCCATGCTGATTATGTGAAAAACATGATTACTGGTGCGGCACAGATGGATGGCGCTATTTTAGTATGTTCAGCGGCTGATGGCCCCATGCCACAAACCCGCGAGCACATTCTGTTGGCACGCCAGGTAGGCGTTCCTTATATCCTGGTTTACATGAACAAAGCTGACCAGGTAGATGACGACGAATTATTAGAACTGGTAGAGATGGAAATTCGTGAGTTGCTGTCTGACTACGACTTCCCGGGTGATGATACCCCAATCGTTATCGGTTCTGCACTGAAAGCACTGGAAGGTGACGAGTCTGAAATCGGCGTACCTTCAGTACTTAAATTACTGGATGAAATGGATGCCTACATTCCGCAGCCTGAACGCGATATGGATAAGCCATTCCTGCTACCAATTGAAGATGTATTCTCAATCTCAGGTCGCGGAACGGTAGTAACCGGTCGTATTGAGCGCGGAATTGTTAAAGTTGGCGAAGAAATCGAAATCGTAGGAATTAAAGATACGGTTAAGACCACTTGTACCGGTGTTGAAATGTTCCGAAAATTGCTGGACGAAGGTCGTGCCGGTGATAATGTTGGTGTACTGCTTCGTGGTACTAAGCGTGAAGATGTAGAGCGTGGTCAAGTATTGGCGCATTCTGGATCAATCAACCCGCACACCAAGTTTGAGGCAGAAGTATATATTTTGTCGAAAGATGAAGGCGGTCGTCACACACCATTCTTCAAGGGTTATCGCCCACAGTTTTACTTCCGTACCACCGATATAACCGGTGCGGTAGAGTTGCCTGAAGGTGTCGAAATGGTAATGCCTGGCGACAACATTCAGATGGTGGTTGAATTAATCAACCCCATCGCGATGGAAGAAGGTCTACGATTTGCTATCCGTGAGGGTGGTCGCACCGTAGGTGCTGGTGTTGTAGCGAAGATTCTCGCTTAATAAATATTTTGTAATTGAGAGGTAGGGAATTCCCTACCAACTCGGAGTAGTTCAATGGCTGAACAAAAAATCCGCATTCGACTGAAAGCATTTGACCATCGTTTAATCGATCGGTCAGCCGCTGAGATTGTTGAAACTGCTAAACGTACAGGTGCTCAGGTACGCGGGCCTATCCCGTTGCCGACTAAAATCGAGCGCGTCACTATTTTGACATCTCCGCATGTTAATAAAGACGCACGCGATCAGTACGAAACCCGTACCCATAAGCGGTTGATGGATATCGTTGATCCTAACGATAAAACCGTTGACGCCTTGATGAAACTGGACCTCGCCGCCGGCGTTGATGTTCAGCTCAAGGTTTACTAGTAGGGCTCGGATGATGACTATTGGAATAGTAGGCCGTAAACGCGGCATGACCCGAATCTTTACCGAAGCTGGTGAAGGCATACCGGTCACAGTAATTGAAGTTCAACCGAATCGGGTAACCCAGATTCGTAGTCTGGAAACAGATGGTTACCGTGCATTGCAGGTAACTACTGGTTCACGCAAAGCCAGCCATGTCAGCAAACCACTGGCAGGCCACTATGCTAAAGCTGAAGCTGAAGCTGGTGAAGGTTTGTGGGAATTCCGCTTGGAAGAAAACGAAGGTGCTGATGTAGAAATCGGTGCTGAAATTAAAGCAGATATTTTCGAAATCGGCCAAATCGTCGATGTAACCGGTACCTCAAAGGGTAAAGGTTTCCAGGGTGGTATTAAACGCCACAACTTCGAAATGCAAGATGCCACCCACGGTAACTCACTGTCGCATCGTTCCAACGGTTCAATTGGCCAGTGCCAAACACCGGGGCGTGTATTTAAGGGCAAGAAAATGTCCGGACAAATGGGTAATGTGCGGGTAACCACACAACGCCTGGAAGTTATCAGAGTAGATACAGATCGAAATCTGCTGTTGATTAAAGGTGCAGTACCCGGCTCAAAAGGTGGACACGTATTCGTGCGTCCGTCCTCTAAAGCTTAAGGAGCTCATGATGGAACTTACAGTAACAGGCGGAAACACGATCAAAGTCGACAAATCGATTTTTGCGCGTGACTTTTCCGAAGCCCTGGTACATCAGGTTGTAACCGCCTATTTGGCAGGTGCAAGAGCTGGTACCAAGGCACAGAAAAACCGTTCAGCCGTAAGCGGCGGCGGTAGAAAACCTTGGGCACAAAAAGGTACCGGTCGGGCTCGTGCGGGAACAATTCGTTCACCATTGTGGCGCGGTGGTGGTGCAACTTTTGCTGCAAGCCCACGCGATCACTCGCAAAAGGTTAACCGCAAAATGTACCGCGCAGGTATGCAGGCAATATTATCGGAACTGCTGCGTCAGGACCGTTTAGTTGTAATCGAAGATTTTAATCTCGATGCACCAAAAACTGCAGAGTTGGTTAAATTTCTTGCAGCCAATGACTTTGTCAAAGGATTGCTGGTAACCGAAAATGTAGACGATAACTTGTATTTATCAGCACGCAATATCCCAGCCGTTTATGTGTTGGATGCTGAAGGACTGGATCCGGTTAGCCTGGTGCGCTCAGAAAAAGTAGTTATGACAGTTGCTGCGATTAAAAAAATCCAGGAGCGCTTGTCATGAGTGCGCTAAGCAAGGAAAAGCTGTATAAAGTACTGCTTGCACCGCGGGTGACTGAAAAGTCAACCCGTGTAGGTGAAAGCAGTAATCAGTATGTATTTCAGGTCGCCGTTGATAGCACAAAAGCTGATATCAAAGGCGCCGTAGAAATGTTGTTTGATGTTAACGTAGAGTCAGTAACGACAGTTAATGTCAAGGGTAAAACAAAAGCATTCCGTCAGCGTACTGGCAAGCGGAGTGACTGGAAAAAAGCTTATGTCCGTGTTCAGGCTGATCAGGTTATCGATCTTCTTGAAGGCGGCGAGGCAGCGTAAGGGTAATAGCTAATGGCAATTGTCAAGGCAAAACCAACTTCTCCAGGTCGTCGCGGTGTTGTGCAAATTAAGCACGACCACCTGCATAAAGGTGCTCCGCACGCGGCGTTGTTGAAAAAGAAAAGTAAATCCGGTGGTCGTAATAATAACGGCCGCATTACCACTCGTCACATTGGTGGTGGTCATAAGCAGCATTACCGGGTTATTGATTTTAAACGCAACAAAGATGGTATTCAGGGTCGCATTGAGCGCATCGAATACGATCCGAACCGTAGCGCGCATATCGCTTTGGTGTTGTATGCAGACGGTGAACGCCGTTACATTATTGCCCCGCGCCATTTGCGTGCCGGCGATCGCGTAATGAGTGGTCGCGAAGCCCCAATTAAACCGGGCAACTGTATGCCACTTCGTAATATCCCACTGGGAACGCTAGTGCATTGTGTGGAAATGAAACCTGGTAAAGGCGCACAAATTGCGCGCAGCGCCGGCGCTTATGCCCAATATGTTGCCCGCGAAGGTCAATATGCAACGCTGCGCTTACGCTCTGGCGAAATGCGTAAAATTGCAACCGCCTGTCGTGCAACCATTGGTGAGGTTTCCAACCAGGAGCACAGCCTGCGTAAGCTCGGTAAAGCCGGTGCCAGTCGCTGGCGCGGTGTTCGTCCGACTGTTCGTGGTGTAGCCATGAACCCGGTTGATCACCCGCACGGTGGTGGTGAAGGTCGTACCTCTGGTGGTCGTCATCCGGTTAGCCCATGGGGTGTTCCAACCAAGGGTTATAAAACTCGTAAGAATAAGACATCGAGCAAGTATATTGTTCGCAGTCGCAGCAAAGGTAGCAGGTAACCAATATGCCACGTTCGATTAAGAAAGGTCCATTTGTTGACCACCATTTGGCAAAGAAGGTAGAAGATGCTGTTGCCAACAATATTAAACGCCCGATCAAAACCTGGTCACGCCGGTCAATGATTCTGCCAGATATGGTAGGTCTGACCATTGCCATCCATAATGGAAGGCTGCATGTGCCAGTGCTCATTAATGAGCAGATGGTTGGTCATAAGTTAGGTGAGTTTGCACCGACCCGTACCTATCGTGGTCATACTGCAAACCGCAAGACGTAAGCGAGAGAAGAGATGCAAACAGCAGCAAAACTCAGAGGCGCGCGGATATCTCCGCAAAAAGTTCGACTGGTAGCGGATCAGATTCGCGGAATGCCGGTTGAGAAAGCCGAACTGTTATTAAAGTTCAGCACTAAAAAGGCCGCTCAGATTATCAAGAAAGTCTTGTTATCTGCAGTTTCCAACGCCGAACATAACGAAGGCGCTGATATTGATGAATTAAAAATCAGCACAATCTTTGTGGATGCAGGTCCGATACTAAAACGCGGCCGGGCCCGTGCGAAAGGACGCGGTACTCAAATCCTGAAACGCACAAGCCACATCACTGTCATCGTCGCTGACGACGCATAAGGACTGGACGAGAATATGGGTCAGAAGGTACATCCAATAGGTATACGCCTTGGCATTTCCAAAGACTGGAATGCTAAGTGGTTCGCCGAAAAACGAGATTTCGCTGAAAATCTGAAATCAGATTTGAAAGCGCGTGCATTCTTGAAAGAACGCTTGAAAGATGCGTCTGTTAGCAGAATTCAGATCGAACGCCCTGCCAAGTCAGCCCGGATTACGATCCACACGGCTCGGCCTGGCATTGTAATCGGTAAGAAAGGTGCAGATATCGAACGCTTACGCCGTGATGTTGGTGCTTTGATGGGTGTTCCGGTACACATCTCAGTCGCTGAAATCCGCAAGCCGGAAATTGATGCCTACCTGGTAGCAGAAGGCATAGCCTCACAGCTTGAGCGGCGCATTATGTTCCGTCGGGCGATGAAGCGATCGGTTGGTACCGCCATGCGCATGGGCGCACAGGGTATCAAGGTAATGGTATCTGGTCGCTTGAATGGTGCTGATATTGCGCGTACCGAATGGTACCGCGAAGGTCGAGTGCCTTTGCACACATTGCGAGCAGATGTGGATTACGCCACTTATGAAGCCAACACAACTTATGGTGTGCTGGGTATCAAAGTTTGGATCTACAAGGGTGAAGTATTTGACCTTGATGAAACTACCCGTAAAGCTGAAGCTGCGGCTGCCAAAAACAGCCGTCGGGATTAATAACAGGAATTAACAGCAATGTTACAGCCTAAAAGAACAAAATTTAGAAAGACCCATAAAGGTCGTAATCGTGGTATGGCCAACCGTGGCAACCGCGTAAGCTTCGGTGAATATGGACTGAAAGCTACGACTCGTGGGTTTATTACCGCTCGTCAAATCGAAGCGGCTCGTCGTGCTATTACTCGTCATGTTCGTCGTGGCGGTAAGCTCTGGATCCGTGTGTTTCCAGATAAGCCAATTACCAAAAAGCCGGTAGAAGTTCGTATGGGTAAAGGTAAGGGTAATGTTGAGTATTGGGTAGCCCCAATTCAGCCGGGCCGGATGTTATATGAAATCCAGGGTGTGACAGAAGAAGTAGCACGCGAGGCATTTGCCCGTGCGGCAGCTAAACTGGCGGTTAAAACCACCTTTGTAACGAGGTCAATGCTGTGATTAATGCAAACGAATTACGCCAAAAATCTGTGGCTGAACTGAATGAAGAGTTGAAAAATAAACTTCAGGAACAGTTCAATATGCGGATGCAGAAAGGTGCAGGCCAATTGGCAGGTAGCCATTTATTGTTGGAAGTACGCCGCGATATCGCGCGGATAAAAACCGTACTGACACAAGTAAGCAAACAAGGTAGTACGGCATGAGTACAACAGAAAAAGTCCAACAGACCCAGACCGGTCGTGTTGTAAGTAATAAAGCAGATAAAACAGTAACGGTTATGCTTGAAAGAAAAGTTAAGCACCCGCTGTATGGTAAATACATCAAACGATCCACTAAGGTGCACGCGCATGATGAAACCAACGATTGCGGTGAAGGCGATACTGTGAAAATTGCCCAATGCAGGCCACTGTCGAAGACAAAGTCCTGGAAAGTAGTAGAAATTCTGGAACGCGGTCAATAAGCCCCGTTTACACAGGAATTGAGGATTAAACAATGATTCAGATGCAAACCATGCTGAGCGCAGCCGATAACTCCGGTGCGCGTCGAGTGCAGTGTATCAAGGTACTGGGTGGTTCCAAGCGGCGTTATGCGCGGATTGGCGACATTATCAAAGTTACCGTTAAAGATGCTATTCCACGCGGCAAGGTAAAGAAAGGTGAAGTCTACGATGCAGTTGTTGTGCGTACGGCTCAGGGTGTTCGTCGTCCAGACGGTTCCTTGATTCGTTTCGATGGCAATGCAGCCGTACTGCTTAACCCGAAATTAGAGCCAATTGGCACCCGTATTTTCGGACCTGTAACACGCGAATTGCGTACTAGCAGGTTTATGAAAATCGTTTCTCTCGCACCTGAAGTACTGTAAGGCAGGGTAGAAAGATGAAAAGAATTCGTAAAGGTGATGAAGTTATTGTTATTGCAGGACGCAGCAAAGGCCAGCGTGGCCATGTGTTGACCGTTCAGTCTAACGGTAAGTTGATCGTTGAAAATGTAAATATGGTTAAACGCCATACCAAACCGGATCCGCAGCGTAATGTTGCGGGCGGCATTATTGAAAAAGAATCTGCAATTCAAAATTCTAATGTAATGCTGTATAACCCTGCTGTTAATAAAGGCGAGCGGGTCGGTTTTAAACTCCTGGAAGACGGCACTAAAGTGCGTGTATTTAAGTCGACCGGCGAAGTCGTCGATATCTGAGGTTTATAGTAATGATTGCAAGATTACAAC
Organism: Lysobacterales bacterium; assembly: GCA_021648125.1. GTDB lineage: Bacteria > Pseudomonadota > Gammaproteobacteria > Xanthomonadales > SZUA-36 > SZUA-51. Next base: position 62,360 of record JAKITK010000011.1, on the reverse strand, counting down.
AACACTATCGCGAAACCGTAGTTCCACAATTGATGGAAGAATTTGGTTTTAGCAATGTGATGGAAGTACCACGAATCAGCAAAATCATCCTGAATATGGGTGTTGGTGAAGCTGCTGCCAATAAGAAGGTAATGGAGTTCGCGGTTAATGACATGACCCTGATCGCCGGGCAAAAACCGATTGTACGCTTAGCGCGCAAATCAGTTGCCACATTCAAAATTCGTGATGGCTGGCCGGTGGGCTGTAAAGTTACATTACGGCGTAACAACATGTGGGAATTCATGGACCGTTTGGTTAATGTTTCCATTCCGCGAATTCGTGATTTCCGTGGTTTAAACCGTAAATCATTTGATGGCCGTGGAAATTTCAGCATGGGTGTTACCGAGCAGATCATGTTCCCGGAAATTGATTTCGACAAGATCGATAAGATTCGCGGTATGGATATTACCATTACCACCACTGCGAAAAATAATGCGGAAGGCCTGGCGTTACTTAAAGCCTTCAACTTCCCGTTCAAAGATAAGTAAAGGAATTATTCATGGCAAAGGTGTCAATGATCCAGCGTGAGCTGAAAAGAACCAAGCTGGTAGCAAAATATGCTGCTAAGCGGGCTGAATTGAAATTAATTATTTCCAATCCTGAAATAGGATTTGAGGAAAAGCAGGCGGCTGTAATGGCACTTTCAAAATTGCCTCGCGATTCCAGCCCGTCACGCCAACGTAATCGTTGTGCAATAACTGGCCGTCCGCATGGCTACTATCGCAAATTCGGCCTAAGCCGTAATACCTTGCGTGAAGCCTGTATGCGTGGTGATATTCCTGGTTTGCGTAAAGCCAGCTGGTAAGAATTTGGGTTATTTAAACCCCTTGATTTAGAAGGTAGTTATTATGAGCATGAGCGACCCTATAGCAGATATGTTAACCCGTATTCGCAACGCCCAGGCGATGAACAAAGTATCTGTGAGCATGCCGTTATCAACGGTAAAAGTTGGTATAGCCAATGTCCTTAAAGGCGAAGGTTATATCAAAAGTCACAGCAATACAGAGCTTGATGGCAAACCCACTTTAGAAATTACTCTGAAATATTCTCAGGGTCGTGGTGTCATTGATAACATGAAACGGATCTCCCGCCCCGGTTTGCGTCACTACCGTGGTAAGGAAGAGTTACCTAAAGTATTAAACGGTCTTGGAATTGCTGTGATCAGCACATCTAAAGGCATCATGACAGATGCGCAAGCGCGCGCCGCCGGTTTTGGTGGTGAAGTGCTCTGCATCGTGTCATAAGGAAGAAATAATATGTCTCGTATAGCAAAAGCTCCGATCTGCATACCTGCCGGTGTTGATGTCAGCATCAACGGCCAGAATGTTAAGGTAAAAGGCCCTAAGGGCACAATGGAACTGAACTTGCATCCTTCTGTAGCACTGGTTATGGAAGACAACAGTTTGCAAATTCAGCTACCTAGTAAACAACATGTGGCTATGGCTGGCACTATGCGTGCGTTGCTAAACAATTTGGTTATCGGAGTGACTGACGGTTTTGAGAAAAAACTCAAGTTAGTCGGCGTTGGTTATCGGGCTACGGCTCAGGGTAATAACCTGAACCTCACCCTGGGTTTTTCCCATCCGGTTAATTATGCAATTCCGGAAGGTATTAAAGCAGAAACTCCAAGCCAGACAGAAATTATTATCACTGGTACCGATAAACAGAAAGTTGGACAAGTTGCATCTGAAATTCGTGCATTTCGCCCACCTGAGCCTTATAAAGGTAAAGGGGTTCGTTACGCGGATGAATATGTTGCTCGTAAGGAAGCCAAGAAAGCCTAAGGGCGTTCTTGCTAGGAAGGATAGATCAGCATGGCTATTAATAAGAACATTGCACGCATTCGACGCGCGCGTAAAACTCGCGCCAAGATTCGCATTCTGGGTGTACCGCGCTTAAGCGTACATCGCACCGGCAAGTACATTTACGCACAGGTTATTTCACCTGAACAAACTGTAATTGCAAGTGCTTCCACATTGCAAAAAGACCTCCAAGATGGCTTGAAGGGAACAAAAAACATTGAAGCTGCTGCAGCCGTTGGTAAAGCAATTGCTGAAAAAGCTGTTGCTGCAGGTATTAAAGAAGTAGCTTTCGATCGTTCAGGTTTCCGCTACCACGGTCGGATTAAAGCACTGGCTGATGCAGCCCGTGAAAACGGCCTGCAGTTTTAAGCTGGCTTTTTAAAGTATATAAACAGGTAAAAGTACAATGGCGAATAGAGATAAAGATATCGGCGACGGCATGCTGGAAAAACTGGTAGCAGTTAACCGTGTTGCCAAAGTTGTTAAAGGTGGTCGTCAATTCGGCTTTACCGCATTGAGCGTAGTCGGTGATGGCAACGGCAAGATTGGTTTTGGCTATGGCAAGGCGCGTGAAGTGCCGCTGGCTATCCAGAAATCAATGGAAAAAGCCCGTCAAAACATGATTACTATCACTCTTAAAGGTGATACTTTGTGGCATCCGATTAAATCACGGCACAGTGGTTCGCGTGTTTACATGCAACCGGCATCAAAAGGTACTGGCGTAATTGCCGGTGGTGCGATGCGTGCAGTATTTGAAACCGTAGGTGTTCACAATGTACTCGCTAAGAGTAATGGTTCCAACAACCCGATTAACCTCGTAAGAGCGACTATTAAAGGACTGCAAAGCATGCAGAGCCCTGAAAGTGTTGCGGCTAAGCGTGGTAAATCCGTAGATGAGATACTTGCGAATCATGGCTAACAAACAGATGAAAGTAACCCTGGTCCGTTCAACTAACGGCACCATTGGAAGTCACCGTGAAACCGTTAGAGGTTTAGGTCTTCGTCGCATCAACCATACGGTTGTAGTTGAAGATACCCCCTCAACACGGGGCATGGTCAATAAGGTAAATTACCTGGTACGAGTGGAAGACGCCTGATTTTTATCAGCGATTCTTTTGCGCTCCAAAATAGGAAAGTACGAAAATGAAAATGAATACATTAAGCCCGGCACCGGGTAGTAAAACAAATGCAAAACGCCGTGGACGTGGCATAGGATCCGGACTGGGTAAAACCGGTGGACGGGGCCATAAAGGTCAAAAATCGCGTTCTGGTGGTAAAGTGAAAATCGGTTTTGAAGGCGGTCAGATGCCTCTACAACGGCGCTTACCAAAAATTGGTTTTGCGTCCCGTACTGCTAAGTTTTCAGAAGAAGTTCGTCTGTATCAACTAGAAGTATTGAAAGCTGATGTAATCGACTTTGAAGTGCTGGTGGAAGCAGGGATAGTTAGTCGCCGGATCAAGAAAGTTAAAGTGATCAACACCGGTGATATAACCCGTGCAATTACTCTACAAGGTTTGTTGGCTACCAAAGGCGCAACTGCTGCCATTGAAGCAGCCGGTGGTAAGGTCGAGTAATGGTCGGTAACGCTTCACAAATCGCAGATACACTGGGAAGCATGGGTCGGCTGAAAGAACTTCGCCGGCGTATCCTGTTTGTCGTTGCTGCACTGATTGTGTTCCGTATTGGTACATTTATACCAGTACCGGGCGTTAATCCTGCGGCATTGGCATCGCTGATGGATTCACAAAAAGGCACCATTATTGATATATTCAATATGTTTTCCGGTGGTGCGTTGGAACGCTTTTCGTTATTTGCGCTGGGTGTAATGCCATATATTTCGGCATCTATTATCATCCAGTTAATGACCTCGGCGATTCCACACCTGGCACAACTGAAAAAAGAAGGCCAGGCTGGGCGCAATAAAATCACCCAGTACACGCGTATATTTACACTTGTGTTAGCAGCCGTTCAGGGCGGTGGCGTGGCTTTTGCGTTGCAAGCACAGAGTGGAGCCGGTGTGGCATTACCCATCGTAATGACACCAGGTTTCGGCTTTTTGTTTACGGCTATTGTTTCTCTCACCGCAGGTACTATGTTCCTGATGTGGTTGGGCGAACAAATTACCGAGCGCGGTATTGGTAATGGTATATCTCTGATTATTTTCGCAGGTATTGTAGCCGGGCTACCGTCAGCTATTGGTGGAACATTATCATTAGCTCAGAACGGGCAGTTATCACCATTAATTGTTCTGTTCCTAGGTGTGTTGGCGTTTGCAACTATCGCTTTTGTGGTATTTGTGGAGCGCGGGCAGCGTAAAATAACGGTTAACTATGCGCGCCGGCAAGGTCGGGTTGCGTATCAGAATAATGCGACACATTTACCCTTAAAAGTAAATATGTCAGGTGTTATTCCAGCCATTTTTGCATCGGCACTGGTGATGTTCCCAGCCACCATTGCAACCTGGTTTGGACAATCGAGTGGGGCTCGATGGTTGCAGGATATTTCGGCAGCACTAACCCCGGGTACCTTACCGTACTCAGTGTTTTATTCAGTGCTAATTATATTTTTCTGCTTCTTCTATACAGCGATTGTTTTCAATTCTAAGGAAACCGCTGATAATTTGAAGAAATCGGGAGCGTTTATACCAGGGATTCGTCCGGGTAAACAAACCGCAGAATATGTGGATCGAGTGTTATCCCGGTTGACTGCAGTTGGTGCCGCATATCTGGTAGCAGTTTGTCTGTTACCTGGTTTTCTAATCGCAATGTGGAATGTACCGTTTTACTTTGGTGGTACTTCGTTGTTGATTATTGTTGTTGTGATTATGGATTTCATGTCACAGGTTCAGGCGCATCTAATTTCCCATCAGTACGATGGGGTAATGAAGAAAACCAATTTGAAATCTTATGGTCGTTCCGGGGTTGTCCGGCGCTAAGTAATGAAAGAGTGTCTGCATGATGAGACACCACGGAGAAAAACGATGAAAGTTCAAGCTTCAGTAAAGAAAATTTGTCGCGATTGTAAAATTGTTCGACGCAAGCGTGTTCTGTTTGTTATCTGTAGTAAAGATAAGAAACATAAGCAGCGTCAGGGTTAATTTTAGATCGGTATATTATCTTTAATAATATTATAATTTAGGTTACAATACGCCGTTTGGCTAAACCCGTTAGGGGAATCCAAGCTGCAAGAAATTTCAGGAGAATGCGATGGCTCGCATAGCGGGTGTCAATTTACCAGTTCAGAAGCATATATGGATTGGTTTAACGAGTATCTATGGTATTGGCCGGACACGGGCATACCAAGTTTGTAGTTCAGCTGGTGTAGAACCGACTGTTAAAATTCGTGATCTAACCGATCCCGAAGTCGAGAACTTACGCTCAGAAGTTGCCAAGTTGTTTGTTGAAGGCGACCTGCGGCGTGAAGTTGCGATGAACATTAAGCGTCTTATGGACCTTGGCTGTTATCGCGGTATTCGTCATCGTCGTGGTTTGCCAGTCCGTGGACAACATACTAAAAATAACGCGCGTACCCGTAAGGGTCCGAAGCGGCCGATTAAAAGATAAGGATTAGCGAGAGCAATTATGGCAAAGCCGAGTACCAAGCCTCGTAAAAAGGTCAAAAAAACGATTGTTGATGGCATCGCACATGTGCATGCTTCATTTAACAATACTATTATTATGATTACCGATCGTCAGGGTAATGCACTTGCGTGGGCAACCGCCGGTGGTGCAGGTTTCCGTGGTTCGCGTAAGAGTACACCGTTTGCTGCTCAGGTAGCTGCTGAAAATGCTGGTAAAGCTGCATTGGAATACGGTCTGCAGAATCTGGAAGTACGGGTAAAAGGCCCGGGTCCAGGTCGTGAATCTTCCGTACGCGCACTCAACGCCGTCGGTTATAAAATTACCAGTATTCTGGATGTGACACCGATTCCACATAACGGTTGTCGCCCACCCAAGAAACGTCGTGTGTAAGGACTGAAATCATGGCTAGATATATAGGACCTACATGTAAACTTGCCCGTCGCGAAGGCGTGGATCTCTTTTTAAAGAGCCCGGTTCGTGGATTGGAATCAAAATGTAAATTAGACCAGGTACCCGGTACCAAGGCCGGCGGTCGTCGTCAGCGCTTGTCTGATTATGCATTGCAGTTGCGTGAAAAACAGAAAGTTCGTCGTATTTACGGAGTACTGGAAAAACAGTTCCGTAATTACTACAAAAAGGCAGCACGGATTAAAGGTGCTACCGGTAGCAACCTGCTGCAGTTACTCGAAGGTCGTCTTGATAATGTTGTTTATCGGATGGGTTATTCAGTAACTCGCGCAGAAGGGCGCCAATTAGTTAGCCATAAATCAATTACAGTAAATGGCGTAGTGGTCAACATCCCTTCTTACCAGGTTAAAGCTGGTGACAAGGTGAATATTCGTGATAAAGCGAAAAACCAACTCCGGATCGAAGAAGCCCTGCGGATTTCCAAAGAGCTGGATCTTGCCCCGGAATGGGTAGATGTTGATAGCAAGAAAAAAGAAGGTATCTTCAAAGCATTGCCATTACGGGATGATTTACCCGTTGATATCAACGAAAACCTGATCGTAGAGCTTTACTCCAAGTAATAACCCAGACAATCTGTGGCCGGGCGTGTTTTACCCTGGCTGCTTTTTTGTCGCTGATACAGAGAGGCCGCATCCATGCTGGATGTTACTGAAAAAATGTTGAAACCCACTGGGGTTATCGTCGATGAAATCAGCCCAACCCGTTCGCGGGTTAAGCTGGAGCCGCTGGAACGCGGTTTTGGACACACGCTGGGTAATGCCCTGCGGCGGGTACTGTTATCATCAATTCCTGGCTGTGCCATCACTGAAGTCACCATTGATGGTGTCAGTCATGAGTACACTACCATTGAGAATTTGCAGGAAGACATCATTGAGGTCATGTTGAATCTCAAAGGTGTTGCGCTGATTATGCATGAGCATGAATCTGCGGTATTACGCCTGTCAAAAAATGGTCCTGGTGCGGTAACTGCTGGCGATATAATTGTTGATCACGATATAGAAATCGTAAATCCTGATCACTTGCTTGCTAATTTAAGCAAAGACGGTTCGCTGAACATGGAAATCAAAGTCGAAAAAGGCGTTGGTTACCGTCCGGCTATTCGCAGCAAGGATGAGTCCGAAGAAAGTCGTTCAATCGGTGCACTGATGCTGGATGCTTCTTTCTCGCCTATTCGACGCGTGTCATACGAAGTTGAAGCAGCCCGGGTAGAACAGCGCACCAATCTCGACAGTCTTACTATGGATATTGAAACCAATGGCACGGTAGATTGCGAAGAAGCGGTTAAACTCGCAGCCAACATTCTGGTTGATCAGATGTTTGTCTTCATCGATTTTGAAAAGCGTGCCAAGGTTGAAGAAGTAGAGCCAGAAATCGAAGTTGATCCGATTCTGCTACAACCAATCGATGACTTGGAACTAACCGTTCGTTCAACCAACTGCCTGAAAGCAGAAAGCATTCTATACATTGGCGATCTGGTGCAGCGTACCGAAGTTGAATTACTTAAAACCCCTAACCTTGGTAAGAAGTCATTAACCGAGATTAAAGATGTACTCGCTTCTCATGAGTTGTCATTGGGAATGAAATTGGAAAACTGGCCACCTGCTTCGTTACAAACAAGCATATAAGTTGCCACTGAAAACAGGAAAATACAATGCGTCATCAAAAGTCCGGACGTAAGTTAAATCGTAACAGTTCTCATCGTAAAGCCATGTTTAAAAACATGGCCTCGTCACTGTTCAAGCACGAAATTATCAAAACCACTTTGCCTAAAGCAAAGGAACTGCGTCGTGTCGCAGAGCCTCTGATTACCTTAGCCAAAGAAGACAGCGTTGCCCATCGCAGGCTAGCCTTTGCACGCCTGCGGGATAAAGAAGCCGTAGGCATACTGTTTGCTGATTTGGGTCCTCGCTATGTAGAACGCCCAGGTGGTTATCTGCGTATTCTCAAATGCGGTTACCGCACCGGTGATAAAGCGCCAATGGCGATTGTAGAATTGGTTGATAGACCTAAGGCCGAAGATATAGTCGTTGATGCTGAATAAGTTTCAACTCTAGTGGTAAACAAAAAAACCCGGCATATACCGGGTTTTTTTTAGTCTGGGATTAAATAAATACCGAATGAAAAAAGTATTCCGAACATCCGATTATATGGAAGCTCAGATTGTTAACGGTCTACTGCAAAACGAAGGCTTTGCGGTAGAGTCGAGTGGAGAATTTCTTGTGGGTGGTCTTGGTGAGCTACCCGCATCCGATGTCTATATTTTACGTATCCCTGATAATCAATACACAGAGGCAGCCAAGCTAGTTCAGGATTATCAAGATGGTAATTTAGTCTTTGATTTCGATGATGTAGACAATTAGTAGCGTTAAATTTCAATCATTACTGTGTATCCAGGTAGAGTGGGCATTGTGCCCACGAGCAGTGTGAAATTTTAAGCATTATGCGCGGAGTGCCCACCTGACAGTCGACTGTTGGAGTAAAATCCTTTATCCTAAGGGTATCAACCAACTTCAGTGGGGACAGACAGTTGATAAATACTAAACTCGTTCAAATAATTATCCTTTCAATACTGCTTTTCAGCGCAACTCAAGCTAACGCAGTCCAGAAACCGCAAACAGATAATCCAGCAGATAAGACAGCAAGCTCAACCTCGAGTGTACCTAATGCTGCGGGATTCAAAGCCTATTACCTGAAATACCAACCCGCTAAAAAGTCTGCACTGATGAGTCAGGTCAAAGGTCTTGGCGCCAATATAAGCTATCAACTCGACCGGCTTGATGTTTTGGTGATCAACTTGCCGGAGCAAGTCGCCTCCGTGTTAATGAAACTCAGCGGTGTGGTCCGTCTTTCACCGGTGCCTGAGCACAAACTTCAAGCCCAGGTGGTCCCTTGGAATATCGATCAATTTCAGGCCAGAGATGTCTGGGATGTTGATCGTGACGGGCAGGCAGATCCGGGTGCTGCAAATGGTAACGGGGTTAAATTTTGTATTATCGACACCGGATTTTTTGCGGCTCATGATGATTTTCAGGGTATCGTACATAGTGGTATGTCGCAAATTGTGGGTGAGTTATATACTGAAGACGGCAACGGTCACGGTACTCATGTTGCTGGTACCGCCAACGCAGTCAATAACAATATCGGCGTAGTCGGTGTTATGCCCGGTGGTGCAGAGTTGGTGATTGTTAAAATATTTAATAATGCCGGACTTTGGGTAGATGGGCAATCTAATCTGCTGGCAGCAGTAGAGTACTGTCGGGACGAAGGCGCCAATGTCATCAGCATGAGTCTTGGCGGGGGCTTCGATAGTAATGAGCGTGATCTTTTTGATAGCATCTACGATAATAACAATATGATTTCTATTGCCGCAGCAGGTAATGATGGTGATGAGCCTGACATAAATGATGCAACTGCGAGGAGTTACCCGGCCAGCTACGAATCAGTAATCTCTGTAGCGGCTGTTCGCCAGACAGATAATATTGCCGACTTTTCTCAATACCCGGCAACTGCGCATGACCCGCTAAATCAACCGGCAAATACAGAATGGGATGTAGTTGAACTTTCCGGTGGTGGGGAAAATGTACTTAGTACCTATCCCGGGCCGAATGGTTCGGTGCCTATAACTCAGGTTACTAATTCGGGCACTAGTTATTCTGCACTGCAGATTGATGAAACCTCCACCGGTGATGTAACCCAAAATCTAGTAGATGGTAATTTGTGTGATGCCGGGGATATAAATGCCAGTTGGGCAGGTGAGGTTGTGCTTTGTGAGCGCGGGGCCATCTCATTTGCTAATAAAATGAACAATGTCGCTACTGCAGGTGGACTTGCGGTGGTTTTGTATAACAATTTATCTGGCAGCCTTAATGCAACTTGCGGGGGTAACTGTACTTCCGGGGCTGGCATACCCGGGGTCACAATTACTCAGGCTGAAGGTCAGTTTTTAGCTGCCAACGGCTTGGGTCTTGCTACCCGAGTATTGGTTGATGATGGCACGGCTTGTGTTGGTTGTGTTGGTGGGTATAACACCATTAGTGGTACTTCAATGGCCACCCCCGGTGTTGCAGCTGGTGTGGCCTGGGCATGGGATGCCTGTGGTGGTCCGACTGGGATTACCAATAAACAATTACGCCAGTTGTTGCGCGACAGTGCCAGGGATTTATCCGGCACCCACGATTTCAGTGGTGATGCCTATGGCCCTGGCTGGGATGTACATACCGGCTTTGGCCTGGTGCAGTTAAAAGATGCTCTAGATTTAGGTAATCAACGTTTCGGCTCAACTTGTCCGCTCAGCTTTGATGTACTGCCCCTGACTATCAATGCTTGCACCATTCCGACAGCTGCGGACGCGGTGTATAACATCACCCTTGATGGGCAGTTTACCGGTACTACCAATATGAGCTTTAGCGGTCTGCCTGCAGGCACCAATGGTGCGTATTCACCCGCAAGTATTACCTTTCCGGCAACTACCAGTGCATTTACTGTGAGTAATCTCAATGGTTTGGCATTTGCTAGTTCGGTTATCACCTTAACCGCTACCGATGATGTTGATCCTAGCAATACACAAAGTTCAGATATCACCCTGAATACCTTTTCAGCCTTACCGCCAGCCCCAAGCTTAAGCTTACCGGCTGACGGAGCGGCTGCAGTTGACCTGCAGCCAAGCTTTAGTTGGGCAGCTGCCGCTCAGGTAATCAGTTACACCTTCGAACTGGCAAGCGACCCGGCATTCAGTAATATTTTGGTGACCGAATCCGGCCTTGTAACTAACACGGTTAGTTTAGATGCTCCCCTAGACCAAGCAACACAGTATTATTGGCGCGTTACCGCGATAAATCCCTGTGGTCTGCAGCTTTCCAGTGTGTTTTTATTTACCACAGTAAGTCAAGTTTGTGCAATTTATACCAGTACGGATATTCCCAAAAATATCGCAGATACACCACCACCTGGGGCAGTCACCTCCACCCTGAATATTTTAGATTCAGGCACAATTACAGATATTAATGTGGTTGATTTAACTGGGGAACATACATTTGTTAGCGATTTGGTGTTTACTTTGACATCACCCGCAGCCAGTGAAATCACATTAATTAATAGAGTTTGCGGTAACCTGAATGACTGGGACCTGATTTTGGATGATGAGGCTGGCAGCGCTACGCTACCCTGCCCACCAACCGATGGGCTGGCTTATCAACCGGCAGGATCACTATCAACATTCGACGGCGAACAAATGTCCGGTATGTGGACATTAACTGTGGATGATTCATGGGATCTCGATGGCGGCTCAATAAATACCTGGGGTTTGGAAATCTGTTTCACACCTCCACCACCCCCTACCTACACAATCGGTGGTACGACCAGTGGTCTAACAGGAACGGGGCTGGTACTTCGAAATAACGGCGGTGATGATTTGGCGGTAAACGCCGATGGCAGCTTTACCTTTGCCACTTCACTCAATGATGGCAGTGCATACAGCGTGACAGTACAGTCGCAACCGGGCAGCCCGGCACAAAACTGCAGCATCACCAATGCCAGTGGCACATTAGCCGGTGCGAATGTCACCGATGTTACGGTGAGTTGTATTACTACCTACACAGTTGGTGGCAGCGTTAGTGGCCTGGCCGGTAGCGGACTGATCCTACAGAACAATGCAGGCGATGATTTGCCGGTGAACAGCAATGGCAACTTTACCTTTGTTAGTGCGTTAAATGATGGCAGCAATTATGCGGTAACCGTATTAACTGATCCATTAAATCTTGCCCAAACCTGTACCGTCAATAACGCTGGCGGAACGCTTAGTGGTGCCAATATTAGTAATGTGGAGGTCGCTTGTGTCACCAATTCCTATACCATTGGCGGTACTGTTAGTGGGGTTTTAGGTCCGGGTCTGGTGTTGCAAAACAATGGCGGTGATGATCTGGCGGTTAATGCTGACGGTAGCTTTACCTTTGCCACTGCATTACTCGATAGTTCAGTTTATGCGGTAACCGTCGACAGCAGTCCGCCTATTCCCGATCAGAGTTGCAGTGTCAGCACAGGCAGTGGCACACTGATGGGTGCAAATATAATTAATGTAGCTGTTAGCTGTGTAACTACTTGTCGTGTTACCACCGCCTCCGGCATGGTTAATAGTGCGGGCGTTGTGGTGGAGGCCTGTGATAATGTTTTAACCGACCCTTCAGCGTATGTAACTGCAACTGGCGAACTGAGTCTGGCAGCCGGTTTAGGTATTACCCTGGGTGCCGGATTTACTGTTGAAACCGGTGGTTTGATGGAGGCCAAAGTTTGTGGCCAAAGCCTGTGTGAAGTCAGCACCGAACCGATGGTTGCTGAGTGTCACACTTGTGTTGTCGACATATGTGCCATTGAGCCTAGTTGTTGTGATACGGCATTTACCCAGGTTTGCCTGGATATGGTCAGTAATGTCTGTGGATTAACCTGCGACTAAAATCCGCAGGGTTTCTACCCTTACGCGTGGGCATTTATGCCCACATTACAGACGGTTGTGTTGCCAGACACCTTTTTTTATTACCCCAACACAGGCATTTGCGCGGAAGTGGTACATCCAGTGATTAATACCTTCGGCATCAATGATTGCTATATCTGCCTGATAGCCCGGCAATAAGCTACCGACGGTAGATTCTCTAGCAATGGCCTTTGCAGCGACGCTGGTAGCGCCTTTTAGTACTTCAGCAGGGCTCATAGCCTGATGAAGACAGGCTTGCAACATTGCCAGTGGTAGATGGCCGCTGGGTGATGAGCCCGGGTTTAAGTCGGTGGCCACAGCAACCGGTACACCGGCTTGAATCAGACTACGAGCATCAATATAGTCGTCTTTTAAGTACATCGATGCCAGCGGTAGGCTAACGGCTACTGTTCCTGCTTTGGCAAGGCGTTTTTGATCATCCGAACTGATGCGCTCTAAGTGCTCTGCTGAAATCGCCCCTAATTCTGCCGCTAGTGCAGCAGCACCTGTATGGGTTAATTGTTCCGCGTGAATTTTTAATCCAAAACCCAACTCACCAGCGGCCTGTAAAATTTGTCTGCCTTCTTCAAGCGTATATGCACCCTCATCAATATAGCAGTCACAAAATTCCGCCAATTGACATTGCTTGATTTCAGGTAGGAGTTGCCCAATCAGTAGTTCAATATATTCAGTTCGATTATCTTTAAACTCCGCCGGGATAATATGTGCACCCAAAAAAGTGGCAACCAAGTCGATAGCTTGTTCCTGCTGTAAAGCCGCATAGACTTTCAATTGTTTTATTTCATTGTCAAAATCCAGGCCATAACCTGATTTACATTCAACCGTAGTGACACCCAGTGCCAGCATTTCACCCAGCAGGCCGGCTGCTTTTTGTTTTAAATCTTGAAAAGAAGCATCTCGGGTAGCAGTTACAGTGCTGGCAATCCCGCCGCCGCCAGCAGCAATTTCCAGATAGCTTTTACCCGCGATTCGCTGGGCAAATTCATTCCCACGCCAACCGCCAAAACACAGATGGGTATGACAATCAATCAGTCCGGGAATAACCAGCTTACCGCTACAATCTTGAGCATAACCATTTTGATATTCTGCAGGTAAATCTAACTGTTTACCCAGCCACAGAATTTTCCCATGTTCCCAAACCAATGCAGCATCTTCAATACTGCCAATATCTGCCTGATCAGAATTATCCGGGCAGGTGGCCAGTTGGGAAATATTGGTTAAAATATCCATATTTAACTAAAGTCCGTGGCCTGCTCAACCACGCTAACTAATTCACCGCTGCGTAAAATTGCGGCACATATATCCAAGTCGTTTCTAACCTCATAATCTTCTTCTGCATGATTGATTCTTTCGCGCAGGAAGCGGTAAGCGGCATCTACACCTTTACCCGGTTTGATCGGGCGACGGAAATCCAGTGCCTGGGCGGCACAGAGCAGTTCAACTGCAAGTACTCGCTCCACATTTTTCAATACACTCAGTAATTTCAGCGCACTGATCGAGCCCATGCTGACATGATCTTCCTGCCCTAGGGATGTTGGGATGGAGTCCACAGAGGCCGGGTGGCAGAGTATTTTGTTTTCTGATACCAAAGCGGCTGCAGTATATTGCGGAATCATAAAGCCGGAATTAACCCCGGTGTCGCTCATCAGTAATGTTGGCAAGCCGTCATGTCCTTCAAGCAGCAAGTAACTGCGACGCTCGGAAATGCTACCCAGTTCGGCCAAGGCGATGGCGGCATAGTCTAAAGATAGAGCTAATGGTTGGCCGTGAAAATTTCCGCCGGAAATAATATCCCCATCGGGAAATACCAATGGGTTATCGGTGACTGAATTCAGTTCGACTTCGAGTGTTTTAACGATAGCATCAAAAGCATCGCGGCTGGCGCCATGAACCTGCGGTACACAGCGCAGGGAGTAGGGATCCTGCACTTTGCCGCAATTGCGATGAGAATCCATAATTTCAGAATCCATCAGCAGTGCGCGCACATTAGTAGCAACCTGTAACTGACCTTTGTGTGGTCTTAGCGCATGCACCCGCGCATCAAAGGGTGCTGCGCTGCCCTGCAGTGCCTCAAGGCTCATGCAGGCAAGAATATCAGCTGCCTTACACAGCGTGAGTGCTCTTTCAACACAGTAGCTGCCATAGGCAAGCATAAGCTGCGTACCGTTAATTAAGGCCAGACCATCTTTTGCGCTTAATTCAACCGGCTTAAGCCCGAGTTCGGTCATGCGTTCAGTCGCTGGCATAAAACCATTTTTTTGTTGATTCCAAACCTCACCACAGCCGATCAGTGGCAAACACATATGTGCCAGTGGCGCCAGATCGCCGGAGGCGCCAACACTACCCTGGCTGGGTATGCGTGAAATAAGTCCGGCTGAATTGTAAGCCAGTAGTTGTGCAAAAGTTTCATTGGAAATCCCGGAAAATCCTAAACCCAGCGAATGAATTTTAAGTTGCAGCATCAGCTGGCTAATCTCAAAAGGCACCGGATCACCCACACCACAGGCATGGCTGAGTAGAATATTGCGTTGTAATTTACTCAGCTCAGGCGTGCTTATACGCTTATTGGCAAGAATGCCGAAGCCGGTATTAATACCGTAATGTGCTTTGCCGGAAGTCAGTGCCTGTTCCACCACCTTACGGGAGTCACTGACCCGGCTATGATCAGTATTCAGTGCCGCCATGCTGGTGTTTAGATCAGCAACTAAGCTGCGTAAATGTAAGCGGGTAGCGGCCACGGCTATTTACCCTCGCCGTTAATCATGGGTAAATCGACACCGCGCTCGTTTGCCGTCTCTATTGCCAGCGGGTAGCCGGCATCGGCATGGCGCATTACGCCAGTGCCGGGGTCTGCGGTCAGTACCCGGTTAAGACGCCGGCTTGCCGATTTGCTGCCATCGGCAACACAAACCATGCCTGAGTGCATAGAATATCCAATGCCGACACCGCCACCGTGGTGTAAGGAAACCCAAGAAGCACCACAGGCGGTATTCAGCATGGCATTTAATAAAGGCCAGTCGGCAATGGCATCCGAACCATCCATCATTGCTTCGGTTTCGCGATTGGGTGAAGCCACAGAGCCGGTATCCAGATGATCACGACCTATCACTAATGGTGCATCGACCAGACCTTTTTTAACCAACCAGTTGAATTTTTCTCCGGCTTCAGCGCGTTCACCGTATTCCAGCCAACAGATTCGCGCAGGTAAACCCTGAAACTGAATCTGTTTTTGGGCTTTATCTATCCAGCGGTGCAGGGAATCTTTTTGCGGAAATAATTCTAGAATGGCTTTATCCGTAGTGTAAATGTCCTGTGGGTTACCCGAAAGCGCCGCCCAGCGAAAAGGCCCGGCACCTTTACAGAATAACGGGCGGATATAGGCGGGCACAAAACCCGGATAATCGAAAGCCTGTTTTAAACCGCGATGATCGGCTACCTGACCGCGCAAATTGTTGCCGTAGTCAAAGCAGATAGAGCCGAGTTTTTTAAGTTCGAGTATGGCCTCAACATGCACCACCATAGAGTCGAGAACTTTGTTGTCATAGCCTTTCGGGTCTGTAGCCCGCAGTTCAGCGGCGGCTTGTAGATCGTAACCGGCAGGAATATAACCTTCGCGTAAATCATGCGCAGAGGTCTGGTCAGTGACTACATCCGGAACAATCCCACGGCGTACCAGTTCCGGTAATACCTCGGCTATATTGCCTAATAAACCCACTGATAGTGCCTCATCATTCTCATTCAGCATCTGTAAAGCTTCATCCAAGCTGGTGGCTTTACGGTCGCAATAGCCGGTTTCAACTCGCCGGTCGATGCGCCACGGGTCGACTTCTACCGCCAGGCATTTACCGTCGTTCATGGTGACAGAAAGTGGTTGCGCGCCGCCCATGCCACCGAGACCGGCAGTAACCACCAACCGCCCACGCATACTGCCGCCAAATTCCTGATTGGCTAATTCGGCAAAGGTTTCATAAGTGCCCTGAACAATGCCCTGGGAGCCAATATAAATCCATGAGCCGGCCGTCATCTGCCCGTACATAGTCAAGCCCTGTTGCTCCAGCTCGCGAAAAACATCCCAATTGCCCCAGCGGGGTACTAGATTGGAGTTTGCGATCAGCACTCGAGGGGCCTCATCATGGGTGCGAAAAACACCAACAGGCTTACCACTTTGAATAATTAGTGTTTCATCATTTTCCAGCCGTTGCAGGGTGGAAATAATCCGATGATAAGATTCCCAGTTGCGTGCCGCCCGGCCCGTGCCGCCGTAAACGATTAATTCATCTGGCTTTTCTGCAACATTGGGGTCGAGGTTATTCATCAGCATGCGCATAGCGGCTTCCTGATGCCAGCCTTTGCAGGAGAGTGTTGTGCCATGCGGGGCAATAATTTTCCCCGGAGATTGCGATTGAAGCTTGCTTTGAGGGGTACTTGCATTCATTATTCGACCTACTAGATAATTTAAACAAATTTAAACCTAAATTTAAACCAATATGTGCTGAATTATACTCCAACAATCCAGTTAGGAAGTGATAGCGCAAATAGATAACAACAGGTTGATAAAATGCAGTGGTTAACGATTAGAAAATGGTTTTTGTTGGTTTTTGTTGGCTGTGCCGGGCTATTGGCATACGCTATGTGGTTGCAGGAAGTCGATATGCTCGAACCCTGTCCGCTGTGTATCATCCAACGGCTAGTGTTTGTGGTGATCGGTGGCTTTGCTCTGCTCGCAGCCCTACATAATCCGGCAGCACTCGGGCGGCTTATATACACCCTGGTTATTAGTTTTACCGCACTTGTCGGCGTTGCGATTGCCGGACGGCATGTCTGGCTGCAACACTTACCTGCAGACAAAGTACCGGATTGCGGGCCGGGACTAGACTACATGCTGGATGTGTTCCCGCTGGCAGATGCCCTAAGCATGATTTTCAAAGGCTCAGGTAGTTGCGCTGAAATCAGCTGGCAGTTTATCGGTTTGAGCATGCCCGAATGGACACTAATAGCTTATCTAACAATCTTCATCGCAAGCTGGTGGATGTGGCAGCGGGCGCGTTCAACGCAACAACACTGAATGTAGTTTTATTTTTTTAAAATGGATGTAACGGATGAATAACTCAGGATTAACCCCACTAAAACAGGCAGCGAACTGGCAGCCTGATAGCTGGAAAAGCAAAAGAATCACCCAACAGGCTGTATACCCGGATGCCGGATCGCTGTCTCAAGCCTTGGAAAAACTCTCAGTGCTGCCGCCGTTGGTGACTTCATGGGAGGTCAACAACCTGCGTCAGCAAATTGCCGAGGCGCAACAGGGTAAACGATTTATTCTTCAGGGCGGCGATTGTGCGGAAACTTTTGCCGATTGCACCCCGACCATCATCACCAATCGCCTGAAAGTATTACTGCAGATGTCATTGGTGTTGTTGCATGGTTTGCATAAGCCGGTCACCCGTATCGGTCGTTTCGCTGGTCAGTACGCCAAACCACGATCTTCCGATACCGAAAGTCGTGACGGGGTTACTTTAGCCAGCTATCGTGGCGATCTGGTGAATTCGCCGGAATTTACCCCGGAAGCTCGCAATCCAGACCCCAAGCGCTTGTTACAGGCACATAATCATTCCGCCTTGACCATCAATTTCGTCCGTGCCCTAGTGGATGGTGGTTTTGCAGATTTACATCATCCGGAATACTGGGATCTCAGCTGGGTAGAGCACTCTCAACTGGCGGATGAGTTTAGGCGTTTAGCAGAGTCCATCGGCAATTCATTACATTTTGTTGAAGCTATCAGCGGGCGTGCCGCAGGCAGTTTAAAACGAGCCGATTTTTATACCTCCCATGAGGCCCTGCATCTGCAGTATGAAACCGCATTAACCCGCCAGGTGCCTAATGCCGAAGGTTTCTATAACCTCTCCACCCACTTTCCCTGGATCGGCATGCGTACAGCGGAAATGGATATGGCCCATGTTGAATTTTTCCGCGGTATCCAGAACCCCATTGGTATAAAGATTGGCCCGGGAATGGACAATCAATGGCTGCAGGAGTTATTGCAAACCCTCAATCCGAATAAAGAAGATGGTCGTATTGTATTAATTCACCGTATGGGTGTCGACCATATCGAAGAACACCTGCCGCCTTTGATCGAAACAGTACAAAGCTTAAAAACCCCGGTGTTGTGGATGGCTGATCCGATGCACGGTAATACCGAAACCGTTGCCAACGGGGTTAAAACCCGACGATTTCGTAAAATTCGTGGTGAAGTGAAAAAAGCCGTAAAAATCCATCAGCAGATGGGGACCCATCTCGGTGGTGTGCATCTTGAATTAACCGGTGAGAATGTCACCGAATGCACCGGCGGTGCGCGTGATTTAACCGAAGCCGATCTTGCCAGAGCCTATACTACAACGGTAGATCCACGCTTAAACTATGAACAGGCACTTGAGTTGGCGATGCAGATTGTTAGTATTAAGAGTTCATCTCAGGATAGAAGTTAAACAACCTAAAGGTGAATAAAACTCGGTATCCCAGGGCTGCGAATAGCAGAGGCCTGGACTTCTGTATGAAAAAAAGATTATTTCTCGCAGAGGCGCAAAGAGTGCAAAGAAAACCAAAGTAGTTTTTGATCTTCCTCTACGATCTCTGCGCCTTTGCGAGAGTATATTTATTCAGTTGATGTTTTCTCGCGACCAGCTTTTTTACGCTCATGCTCAAGTAAATGCTTCTTACGAATACGGATGTTTTTAGGCGTTACCTCAACGAGTTCATCATCATCAATGAATTCCAATGCCTGTTCTAGGGTGAACTCAATCGGTCGTACCAGTACTAGGTTTTCATCAGTACCTGCGGCGCGGATGTTTGTCAGTTGTTTGGCTTTTAACGGATTTACCGTAAGGTCATTGGCGCGTGCGTGTATGCCGATAATCATGCCGCCGTATACTTCGACACCATGACCAATAAACAGTTTTCCACGCTCCTGCAGGTTAAACAGGGCATAACCCAAGGCTTTACCCATGCCCTTAGAAATCAGCACACCTTTGAGGCGTTGACCGATTTCACCGGTTTTGTAGGGGCCGTAATGGTCATATACGCTGTAGATTAAACCAGTACCCGCGGTCATTGTCATAAAATCGGTACGGAAACCGATCAACCCGCGTGCAGGTATCAGGTAGTCCATGCGCACCCGGCCACGACCGTCTGGAAGCATATCGCGCAGCTCACCTTTGCGAACACCCAAGGCTTCCATTACCGCACCCTGGTGTTGATCTTCGATATCCACAGTCAGTTGCTCATAAGGCTCAAGCGTTTGCCCATCAACTTCCCGCAAAATAACCTGCGGACGACTAACTGCAAGCTCGAAACCTTCACGGCGCATGGTTTCAATTAATACCGAAAGGTGCAATTCACCGCGTCCGGAAACTAGAAATTTTTCCCCACCGGCTTCTTCAACCCGCAGGGCAACATTGTGTTTAACTTCCTGCATTAAGCGATCCCAGATATTCCGGGAAGTCACATATTTGCCTTCTTTACCAGCAAAGGGTGAGCTATTGGGCTGAAAAGTCATGCTGATGGTTGGTTCATCAATTTTCAGCGCCGGCAGAGCTTCTACATTTTCGGGATCACATAAGGTGTCGGAGATGTTTAATGGATCAAGCCCGGTAACTGCAATAATATCGCCTGCGTGAGCTTCTTTAAATTCAAGTCGTTCCAGGCCCATAAAACCCAGCACCTGCATGACTTTTCCCTTGCGGACTTTTTCATTACGGTCGATGATTTTGATTTGTGCGCCGGTTTTGATGCTGCCGCGCTGAATTCTGCCAATACCGATAATGCCAACATAACTGTTGTAATCAAGCGAAGTAATACGCATCTGGAATGTGCCGTCACGGTCTACATCCGGCGGGCTGACTTCTTTAATGATAGTTTCAAACAAGGCTGTCATATCGCCATCGCGAACATCATCGCTAAGGCTGGCGTAGCCGTTGATAGCGGATGCATAAACCACCGGAAAATCCAACTGTTCTTCACTAGCACCAAGGCGGTCGAATAAATCAAAAGTCTGATCCATAACCCAATCTGGGCGGGCGCCATCACGGTCAATTTTATTGATTACTACAATCGGTTTAAAGCCCATTTCAAAGGCTTTCTGAGTAACAAAGCGGGTCTGTGGCATCGGCCCTTCAACCGCATCAACCAACAACAACACCGAATCAACCATGGAAAGTACGCGCTCTACTTCACCACCAAAATCCGCGTGTCCGGGGGTATCAACAATATTAATTCGATAATCGCCCCACTTAATCGCGGTATTTTTAGACAGAATGGTAATTCCGCGTTCTCTTTCAAGGTCGTTGGAATCCATCATCCGTTCAGTGGTTTCTTTACGGGTATCAATGGTGCCTGATTGTTTTAACAGGCAATCAACTAGGGTTGTTTTGCCGTGGTCAACATGGGCGATAATGGCGATATTGCGAAGTTTGGTAATCATAATTTGGCCGACTATATTATTAAACACATAATAAAACTATAAATAACCGCCTGGGAGTTAATTAATATTCAATTAAAATACAGGCGGCTTAGCCGGTCAATTGTACAGCAACCACTGAGATTTAGCGATTATTCACGACCTCTTGCTTACCTGTCATTTAGGAAACACGATTTGCGTGATCTAAAATCCGGTTAGTCTATCTCGGGAACTATAATTAAACTAATACCCCGCAGCCTGACCATCTTTGCGCGACTCAGAAGCGCCATAATAAACGCCGTTAAGCGGGCTTTTCATAATTGCCTGATAGCCACCATAAGGCCCATTGGCGGCTTCAATTTTATGACCGCGGCGCATGAGTTCACGCACAACTTCAAAATCAAACCCGGTTTCTAGGTTAACTACGCCACCATCAGTCATAGTGCCACCATCGGGTTGGCTGGAGCCATAGTGGTGCCAGCGGGGCGCATCGCCCGCGGCTTGCAGGTTCATGTCGAAATCAATCAGGTTGGTGACAATTTGTACATGGCCTTGTGGCTGCATGCCACCACCCATCAAGCCGAAACTTACCCAGGGTAGGCCATCTTTGGTGATAAAAGCGGGGATGATTGTGTGGAAAGGCCGTTTACCGGGTTCAAAGCGGTTGAAATGCTGTTCTTCCAAAGAAAACATCTCCCCACGATTTTGCAGAATAAACCCCAATCCGGGCGGAGTCATGCCAGAACCCATGCCGCGATAGTTGCTTTGTATTAACGACACCATATTGCCGTGCTTGTCAGCGGTGGTCAGGTAAATGGTGTCGCCATCACGAAGTACTTCAGGGTCGCCGCTGGGGTAACTTTTAGCAGCTTTTTCCATGTCCAATAAAGCCTGCTTTTTTTGCGCATAATTTTTGGAAATCAAAAATTCAACCGGGATTTTATTAAATGCAGGGTCGGCATAAAACCTGGCACGGTCTTCATAAACAATTTTCTTAGCCTCCAGCATCAGGTGCAGGGCATCGGCACTGCCAAAGCCCATCGCTTTAATATTATAGGGTTCCAAAATATTTAACATTTGCAAGGCAGCTATACCCTGACCATTAGGCGGCAACTCCCAAACATCGTAGCCACGGTAATTGGTCGAAACCGGGGTGACCCATTCCGAGCTGTGCAGGCTAAGATCTTCATAACTCAAAAAACCACCATTAGCCTGCATATAGTCGGCAATGATATGCGCAATTTCGCCTTTGTAGAAAACCTCACGGCCGCCTTTGGCAATTTTTTCCAGCGTATTGGCAAGGTTGGGGTTTTTCCAGATTTCACCCGTTTTCGGTGCACGCCCAGCGAGGGTGTATTGCTCAAGGAAGCCCGGATATTGTTGCCGAGTCGCTATCGACAAATCCCAGTAATAAGCGATTAACTCTGAAACCGGAAAACCTTTACGCGCATAGCCAATCGCCGGTGCCAATATTTGTTGCATCGGCAGGCTGCCAAAGCGCTGATGTAATTCAAACCAGCCATCCACAGTACCGGGGACTGAAACCGGCAAGGGCCCATACTTGGGGATGGATTTATGCTGGTTTTCAATAAACCACTCCCGACTTAGCCCCAAAGGGGAGCGCCCGCTGGCATTGAGGCCATATAAGTTTTGCGACTTGGCATCCCAAACAATAGCGAACAGATCGCCGCCGATACCATTGCCAGTAGGTTCCATTAACCCCAATGCGGCATTCATAGCAATAGCTGCATCAATGGCATTGCCGCCTTGACGCATGATATCCAGACCAATTTGCGTTGCCAACGGCTGTGATGAAGCCGCCATAGCCTCGCTGGAAATGACTTCTGAACGGGTGACAAAAGCTTTCCCCGTTACCCGGTCGGCGGCGAGCATCGGGCTGGAAATGCTAAAAATAATGATACAGATGGCTAAAAATTTCATCTAATTCTCGTTGGGATTAAATATGGCTACATAGTACACCCAGTATGGAAGCGGTGGGGATTTGGTTGGTATTAAGCTACCTGACAGCTTAGGGTAGAGAACCTATACCCACCAGGCGGGACTTCAATCCCGCCTCTCCACCATCAGAACTAAAGGCAAGCCCCAAGCACTAGTGTTTTCTAATACCACCTGCGTGCTACCAACACTCAGCCCAGTCTCATTGATGAATTTGTCGTATTGATGTATAATTGTGATGTATAAATCACCTCTCAGAGGAGAAACACATGCACCGCACTCAAATCTATTTTGATGAACCCTTATTTGCAGCCATCCGCCAGAGGGCAGCAAGGGCCAATCTTTCGATATCCGCCTATATCAGAGAGCTTATACAAAAAGAGCTGGAATTAGAAAAGGAATTGATGGTGCCGGTTGATTTCTCCGGCTTTGCAGGGCTTTGGGAAGATTCTGAAATCAGTCAGGAAAGTCTTCGCCAAAAAGCCTGGAAATGATCTTGCTGGACACCAATGTGCTGATTGAGATACTTAAAAACAATCAGCATACAATTAAGCAGGTATCTGCCTTGACCCCACCACTGGCAATATCTTCGATTACAGCTATGGAGTTAATGGTTGGTGCCAGAAATAAAAAAGAAATTCGCTTGTTAACACAGTTTATTGCCAAGTTTTTGATCATTCATTTTGATCCTGTTATTTCCCATAGGGCACTTAAACTGATTACCCGTTTTGCCAAAAGCCATGGATTAGATATCCCCGATGCCCTGATCAGCGCCACGGCCTTGAATAAAAAAGCTCAATTATTCACCTATAACAGCAAAGACTTTCAATATATTCCTGATCTTGAGTTGATGGCTTGAACCGGCGTAAGGTCAGTTGCCATTAACATTGCAAAATTGGGCTTGCGGTCTATAATTACATAGATGATTAAAAGGAGAAAAGGTGAAGTTCGGGGGAGCCGCTAAACGCCCTTCTGATGAGTGCCACTCTGGTCAGCCACCCAGTTCTCTTTTATTCGCTACCCTTTTACTACAACTTATCCCCGAGATCTTTCAATCATATAGCGAACCACATCTGAAGTGTTGTGATAACTCAGGGTTTTATCTGGATGTTTGTTCGCATAAACTCTGAATATTTCGTCACAGAACCCCTGGCCAACGACATCCACGCTCTGGAAGTTAAAGTCCAACACCGCGTATTCATCAAGCCCCAGCAATAACCTTTTGGCTTCAGATCTGGACATAAGACGGCTGTGACCGGATAGGTTGATTTTGACAATATTCTGATTAAACTCGTAATCTTCCCCAGTATATTTGTCGAAAACCGCCTTAATTTTTCGTCGGGTATTTTTCTTTATTGTACAACTTACACTGGTGCCTTTTCGCTGTCGTATATCTTTCAGAAATTCATCAGTTCTGAGGTTGTCGATGGTGAACTCCATACCTGAGGTGCTTAGTTTAAAAACATCCACCACCTTTGAGGTAAAAAATATCCCCTGTCCACTGTGTGCTTCTGCAGCCGTTGTTTGTTTGCCTTTAAACAGGTGTTCTAGTGCTTGAAAGTTATCCTTTATTTTGAAGCCTTGCTTGATGTTTTCGATTGCACCTATGCCTAAGTCCTTAACTATAAATGAAATACTGGTCGGATCAATGTTAACGCTTATCCAGACTTTCCGGCTTTGTGAGTGGTCTATGGCATTGTTTAGCATTTCGGTGAAGGAATAATCAAAAATTGTCAGGCAATTTTTATTAAGCAGTCGATTAAGCTGCATTCTTGTTCTGATTTCCTCAAAAACCACGGATTCCGACAGGCCCTTTCTTTCTTTGATCAGTTGCAGGGAGTTGCTAGTATCGGTGGCTTTACCAAGGTAGTATTTAGCCGCACGGGTTTTACCCAGTCGGTATATTTCGCCCTGTGAAATTAACTGGTTCAGTAGTCGTACAATATATTGTCGGGAGTAACCCAGCTCTTTTTCTAACACGCTCGCGCTGCAACCCTCTTTGTTTTTCTTTACCAGGGTCAGGATTTTTAGGATTGCTTTCATAATCTTATTTCAATCTTAAACTACATATAAAAATAATTTTAAACCAGGTTGAGATAATATACAACTTAGGTTTAAGATTGAGGTTAGCCGTTTTTTCTTAACGTATATGGAAAAGACTGGTGCGTTACGCCTGCGGCTAACACACCCTACGAAATTCATGGTGTTGGGTAGGGTGCTGTCAAGCCGTAGGCGGGCGCACCGGCGGGTTCAGTTTGCGGTACAATATCAAGTTGATCAGCTCGTCTGCATGACCTTCGGTTTTGCTGTATTGACGAGTAGTTTCCATATTTCATCCAGGCTCGTTAAAAACTGGGATAAACATCTATACAAGCAGGAGCATTCTAATGAAAGACCCCGTTCGCATTGCCATTACTGGAGCCGCTGGCCAAATCGGTTACCAACTTTGTTTCCGCATCGCATCCGGCGATATGCTGGGCGCAGATCAACCGGTGATTTTGCAGTTATTGGAAATCACCCCGGCCTTGGGCGCACTTGAAGGTGTGGCTATGGAGCTGGACGATGCGGCTTTCCCGTTATTGCACGGGGTGGTTACTACCGATGATGCCAATATAGCCTTCAAAGACACCGATTATGCCTTACTGGTTGGCGCGCGACCTCGCGGGCCGGGCATGGAGCGTGCTGATTTACTCTCCGCCAATGGGGCAATTTTTGGACCGCAGGGCAGGGCGATGAATGCGCATTCCAGTCGTGATATTAAAGTGCTGGTGGTGGGTAATCCTGCCAATACCAACGCGCTGATTGCACGCGCTGCAGCGCCGGATTTAAACCCGCGTAATTTTACTGCCATGACCCGTTTGGATCACAACCGTTCGCTAGCGCAATTAGCCAACAAAACCGGTGCGCATAATGCGGATATCCGCAAAATGACCATTTGGGGTAATCATTCATCAACTCAGTACCCGGATATCAGCAATGTTGAAATTGGTGGGCATACACTGGAAGTTGATAATGATTGGTATGTTGATACCTTTATTCCATCGGTTCAGCAACGCGGTGCAGCAATTATTAAAGCTCGTGGTGCTTCATCAGCAGCTTCAGCGGCATCTTCTGCAATCGACCATATGCGCAGCTGGGCACTGGGCACAGCCGAGGGCGATTGGGTCTCGATGGCAGTTCCCGCAGACGGTAGTTACGGCATTGAGCCTGGCGTTATCTATTCCTACCCTTGTGTATGTAAAGATGGCGAATACGAAATTGTTCAGGGTTTGGAAGTTTCCGAATTCAGCCGTGCACTGATGGATGCCACTGATAAAGAACTGCGCGAAGAAGCCGAAGCCGTCAGCAACCTGCTGTGAGTACCGGCAAGCAATTTCGCCAACTGGTAGCCAAGCACGCACCTTTGCAGGTGGTTGGAACCATCAATGCCTATACCGCACGAATGGCCAAACGCGCCGGACATCAGGCAATATATCTTTCCGGTGGCGGCGTAGCGGCGAATTCATTGGGAATGCCCGATCTGGGCATTTCCGCACTGGAAGACATCCTTATTGATATCCGTCGAATTACCGACGTTTGCGACTTGCCCTTGTTAGTCGATGTCGACACCGGTTTTGGTGGAGCATTTAATATTGCCCGCACCGTACGCGCGGTGAGCAAAGCGGGTGCAGCGGCAATGCACATAGAAGACCAGGTGGCCCAAAAACGCTGTGGCCATCGGCCGGGTAAGGAAG
Source organism: Lysobacterales bacterium (assembly GCA_021648125.1). GTDB lineage: Bacteria > Pseudomonadota > Gammaproteobacteria > Xanthomonadales > SZUA-36 > SZUA-51. The sequence continues at coordinate 35,843 of JAKITK010000011.1, read as the reverse complement.
TGGTTAGTAAAGCGGAGATGTGCGACCGGATAAAAGCCGCAGTTGATGCCAGAACCGATGAAAGTTTTGTCATTATGGCGCGTACCGATGCACGCGCGGTTGAAGGTATTGATGCTGTCATCGAACGGGCGATAGCCTATGTTGAAGCCGGTGCCGATATGGTTTTTCCGGAAGCCATGCTGGAACTTGATGACTATCGTAAATTCCGTGCAGCAATTGGTGTGCCTATGCTCGCCAATATCACCGAATTTGGGCATACCCCGCTATTTTCTACCCCGGAATTAGGTCAAGCCGGTGTCGATATCGTGCTTTATTGCTGCGGTGCATATCGGGCAATGAACAAGGCGGCAATGAGTGTTTATGAAGCCTTAATTAATGACGGTCATCAACGCAATGTGATCGACATCATGCAAACCCGGGAAGAGCTATACGACTATCTGGGTTACCACCAATATGAACAAAAACTGGATCAGCTGTTTGCTGAACAGAAAGACAACAAAAAGTAAGGAAAAATTATGAGTGATTCAAAATCAGCCGGTCTACGCGGCCAGTCTGCGGGTGAGACCAGTATTTGTACAGTGGGTGCTGAAGGCAACAGCCTGCGCTATCGGGGTTATGCTGTTGATGACCTAGCAGAAAACGCCACATTTTATGAAACTGCTTACTTAATTTGGCATGGTGAATTGCCCAATCAGCAGCAACTGACTAATTTACAAGCAAGCAGCATCAGCCAGCGTGGATTGCCACAGGCCTTGTGCGAAGTATTGGAACGCATTCCAGCCGACACCCACCCCATGGATGTGATGCGTACCGGTTGTTCTTTCCTTGGTAATATTGAACCGGAAGGTGATTTTAGCCACCAACAACAGGTTGCTGAAAGGCTGCTGGCGGCTTTCCCATCAATCATTTGTTACTGGTATCGCTATTCGCATGATGGTATCCGTATTGATACACAAACTGATGATGATTCTATTGGTGGACACTTCCTGCACATGTTGCACGGTAAAAAGCCATCTGAATTGCACGCGCGGGTGATGGATGTATCGCTAACGCTGTATGCAGAGCATGAATTTAATGCCTCTACCTTCACCGGCAGAGTGGTTGCATCTACATTATCTGATTTATTTTCTTGTGTAACCGCCGCCATCGGCGCACTGCGCGGACCGCTACACGGTGGAGCCAACGAAGAAGCCATGGCGCTAATTGAAACTTTGGATTCAGCCGAACATGCTGAAACTGAAATCAAACGCAAGCTGGCGGCGCGTGAATTGATTATGGGTTTTGGGCACGCGGTATATAAAAAACGCGACCCGCGTAATTCAATTATCAAACACTGGTCAAAACAACTGGCGCAAGAGGCCGGTGACAGCGTGCTGTATTCAGTCTCTGAAACCGTAGAGCGGGTAATGAAAGAAGAAAAGGGCATGTTTGCCAATGCCGATTTCTTTCATGCATCCGCCTATCACTTTCTAGGTATTCCAACCCGCCTGTTTACCCCGATATTTGTAATGTCCCGAGTCACCGGCTGGACCGCACACTGTTTCGAACAGCGTGCCAATAATCGTATTATCCGCCCGACCGCCGACTACATCGGCCCTGAAGACAGAACAGTTAACTCAATTGAAGAACGGAATTGATTAAAGGAAATTTACCCAATGTCCCAGATCGGAACTAAAAGCACAGAACGCCCGAATTACGACCAGGTATTGGTCGATATCGCTGATTATGTTTGTGATTACGAAATCACCTCGGATGAAGCATGGAAGACCGCGCGTTACTGCCTGATGGACTCATTAGCTTGTGCAACCTTGGCGATGGATTTTCCCGAATGTACCAAATTGCTGGGGCCGTTGGTGCCGGGGGCAATATTGCCCAATGGTGCACGGGTGCCTGGCACTGCCTGGGAATTAGATCCGGCGCAGGCGGCTTTTAATACCGGTATGTTGATCCGTTATCTGGATTTCAATGACACTTGGTTGGCGGCCGAATGGGGTCATCCTTCCGATAACCTCGGCGCCATTTTATCTGTCGCTGATTATATTTCCCGGCGTAACATTGCTAACGGTGATGCACCCATCACCATGCGTGAAGTATTGGTCGCGATGATAAAAGCCCACGAAATACAGGGTGTATTGGCATTGGAAAACAGTTTTAATAAAGTCGGTCTCGACCATGTAATACTGGTGCGGATCGCATCTACCGCTGTGTGTACACAAATGCTGGGTGGCAGCCGTGATGATATTATCAATGCTGTTTCCAATGCCTTTGTTGATGGCGGTGCTTTACGTACTTATCGGCATGCCCCCAATACCGGTTCGCGTAAATCTTGGGCCGCAGGCGATGCTTGTAGGCGTGCGGTTATGCTGGCACTGATGGCAGTAAAAGGCGAAATGGGTTATCCATCCGCGCTAACTGCCAAAGTCTGGGGCTTTTATGATGTGCTGTTCAAAGGCAATGAATTTAAATTCCAGCGCGGCTATGGTTCTTATGTAATGGAGAATGTGCTGTTTAAAATTTCATTCCCTGCCGAGTTCCACGCACAAACGGCAGTGGAGTGTGCTTATAAGCTACATTCTGAAGTCAAAGACCGCCTTGATGACATAGAAAAAATCACCGTAGAAACCCAGGAAGCCGGTGCGCGTATTATTGATAAGTCCGGCCCCTTGGCAAATTTTGCCGATCGGGACCACTGTTTACAATACATGATAGCCATTCCGATGATCTTTGGTGAATTAACCGCAGCCAGTTATAACGATGATGTTGCCAACGATCCGCGGGTAGATATCTTGCGCGAAAAAATGAGCGTAAGTGAAAATTCGCAGTTTACAGTAGAGTATTTCGACCCGGAAAAACGCGCTATCGGCAATGCAATTCAGGTTTTTTATAAAGATGGTAGCAGTAGCGAAAGAATCCACATCGACTACCCCATCGGTCACCGGCGGCGCAGAGAAGAGGGCATGCCGGTATTGGAAGCCAAATTCCGTGCTGCATTGGCAGGCTATTATTCCAACCGTCAAACAGCCGCCATTGAAGCGGTTTTTGCTGATGCTAATATTCTTGACTACATGTTGGTCAATAGATTTTTTGATCTGTGGCAGCGCTGAGGCTAGCATAAAATATGGTTTTGTGACAGATAATTGTTGTGAGTAACACGCTAATGGATTATCCTGTCATGGGGCCTGTATATTTAAATGCTAAATGTAGTTGCAGGTTCTGGTTTGATTGGCATTAAGCTTTCACGCTTAGTTGCTAGTAATATCGAAACAATTGGATTGTTTCGACAATGATTGTTAGTTTCTGTATTAGGGTATGTGACTGATAATCAAAGGGTTATTTAGAAGTTGTTAGCTAAAAGTAATTTGAATTAAACTAACAGGGTACGGAAATATCCGGCCCGCTTGGGAGCTAGATGTTATGGGGAATTTTACAATTCGGGCCACATCGTGGACGCGATTTTTTTCTATTCAAAAATTAATTTGTGTTTTGATTCCAACTATTTTGGTGACAGTTGCCGCGGGCAATTTGTCTGCCGGGATACCTGCCACAAAGGTTATTGGTCAAGCGCCGTTAGTTCCATTAGTTGAATCTGTAGGAGCTGATGATGAGGAGCTCAAAAAAATCCTTGAGAAAGTAAAGGATTCGCTGCGAGAAAATCTCAAAACCATTCAGTTTATAAGAAACCAGGGCCAATGGCCGCAAGATGTGCTCTATGTGGGCAAATCTTTGACTGGCATTGTGCTGGTTAAAAACGACCGCCTCAGTTTTATCACCCCTCGTGGTAATAAAAGTGAAGACACTCACGGAATGCAATACTGGGAACTTGCTTTTGACGGCTCCCCCGGCAGCACCGGGATTGTAGAAGGTGAGGCATATTCGACCAGTTTTAGTTATTTCCGCGGTGAAGATACAACTGCTGGAGTAAAAGCTCTACATGATATTACCCTGCAAAATGTATACGCTGGAATCGACCTGCGCCTATATGGTCGCGAAGATGGTCGCCTTGAGTTTGACTGGATTATCGCCGCTGGCGTTGATTATAAGCAAATTAAACTACGCGCAGATGGCCATGATGGCATTAGCTTAAATGAAAAAGATAACCTCTCTATTGCGCTATTTAATGGCGCGTTAGCTTTGGATATACCGGAAAGCTATCAGGTTGATGCCAATGGTAAGCTTCCAGTCGAAGTTAACTTCGATTTATCAACGGATAACCTAATTGCCTACCATGTTGAAGGCGAAATCAATCCTGACCTGCCACTGATTATTGACCCAGTGCTTGAGTGGGGCAACTGGATGGATGGCCGAGACCAAGGACCGTTGTCCGGCTTCGATGAATACCTATTTGCGATAACAGTTCACCCCACCACTCAAGAAGTTTATGCCGCCGGTGCTACTGATGAGACTATCCCAATGAGCAATGCCGCAGACTATATGGGTTTTGTTCGTAGTGGTGGTACCACAGCCGACGGTGTTGTCTACCCTGGCGTTGTTCCATACGACTCTACCAAAGCTGCTAGTGCAGATGCAATTATTTATGTATTTTCTGCCAACGGCGAGGAAGTGGTTAGAGCAACTCATTTCGGTGGTAATGGCAGGGACCAAGCTTATGAAATTAAATTAGGCCCGAATGGCGATGTCTGGATTGCGGGCACTACCGGATCAACTGATTTACCCATGCAAAACCCCATAGATAATGATTTGGATGGTAGCTTTGATGGCTTTGTTGCAGTTTTCGATCCTGACTTAACTACGCTTAGATATTCCACTTATATCGGTAGTACTAGTGGTGGTGATGGTGCCAGTGGGTCAGGTTCTGAGCACGATGAAGACATAGTTTCATTACAAATTATTGGTGATCAAGAGTTCTGGATGATGGGTAACTTTGGTGATCCCTTAGAGCAGCCCGGCGATTTCATCGGTGGCACCGGTGCTGATACCACCTATGGTGGTGATTCTTCGGATATATATATAGGTCACTTTACCTCTTATAGCACCCTGGTTTACGGCACCTATGTAGGTGGTAACGACCGTGATCAGGCCGACCAGATGATTGTTCTGAATGATGGTAGGGTAGCGTTCGCAGGTTTTACCACATCTTCTCAGGCAACTTTTCCGACACTAGTTAATGATTTAGGTACAGTTAACGGAGTAGTGACGGCACCGACAGGTAATGAAGATGCGATTGTGGGTGTAATTGACCCGGTAACTGGTGGCTTTTCGATGTTAAGCCGTTTTGTGGGTAATGATGACAATCGCTTTGTAGGAATCTCACAATCCGGTGCAGCTCAGAACTACTCTATTTTCGTAACCGGTTTTACCAGCTCTACAGATTTCTCATTAGACTCTAATACTGCAACTGCGCATACACCTTTCCAGGCCGCCAATGCAGGCGCAGAGGACATCATTATTGGACGCTTCTTTGCCGATGGTACGGCCGCTGGCGGGGAGTGGATTGCTACTTATCTGGGTGGGCGTTTTAGAGATCTTGGTAATGCAGTAACCCAGTATTTTGGTGGGGTTTTTATTTACGGTACCTCTAACTCATCTAATAGCGGTGGACCAGACACCGGAGCATTCCCGACTCGAAATTTTGGCCCAGCAGGCACTTTTTTTCATAGCGAATATACTCCTGGTACAGGGGGCAACGAAGCCGATTCTAGTGTAGATCTGAGTAAAACCGATATCGTCTTCGCTGCTTTGAATAACACTTTGGATGAGCAGGTTTTCGGTACTTACCTTGGTGGTGATAAGAAAGATTACCTGGGCAGAACTGGCGCAGCGCGTGGTGCTAATCATATTTTTACCGATAATCTTGCACTATATCTGGGTACCACAATGCATACAGGTCATTTTGGACTAACTGGCAGCGACTCTCATACCCACCCGCTTATCGGGCGTGATGGGGTACATCGAGCTGACTTTGTGGGTGGTGAAGTACCAATATTTGATGGTTTTAAGAGTACCCAATCGGGTACCGGCCGTGATACCCATGTGGTGCTTAAAATCACTGTCAGTTTCATTGGCGATTTCGTCTGGTTTGACACCAATAACAATGGTATTCAAGACCCAGGTGAGCCACCTATTCCAGGGGTGGAAGTTTGTGCCTTCGATAACGCGGGTGTAGCCGTGCCAGAGCTGGCATTCGGCGGCGGTTTTACCGGCAACCAACTCTGCGCAACCACAGATGCTAGTGGTATTTATTCTTTCTCATCGGATGATGGGCTGGTTTCGGGGGATACTTATGAGCTTAGAATTGACCTATCACAAGCGGTTGATGTTGATGGTGATACTGTTAATGATGCTTTATTAAGTGACTTATTGCTTAGTGATGTGAATGTAAATCAAGTTACGCCGGGTGATGCCGCTGATCAGATCGATTCTGATGCGGGTCTTGATGTTGGTAACACTTACGCGACTGTTACACTAGTAATGCCTAACGAAGGCTTCCATACTGAACTGGCTGACTATGGCTTTGTACCGGGCCAACTTAACCACACTAAAGTAGTTACTCAAGCGCCAGCAATCACGGGTAACTTCAACGAATACTCAATTATCTACGATATTACGGTTACCAATACGGCTATTAGCAACACCAATGGCAGCGGAGCTGTCGGCGTGTATAGCATTGCTGACTTTGAGCGCTTCGGCGCAGGTGTTACGATTGTTGGTGTGCCAACTGTTACCTGGTCGTCACCAGATGTTCTAGAAACTAATAACTCAGCTCCTCCAGGTTACCCCCAAATTGCTCTGAATGAGCAGTTACAGCCAGGTAATTCTGAAACTTATACGATTGAATTCATTTATACCATTCCAGATGCAAGTTTGATCACCCCGGATATAGCCGATTGCGATCTCTTAACTGGTGACCTAGTTAGAACTGGTCTGCTTAATCGTGCAATACTAACTACTCTGGGGGTTGCGGTTGATGCGTTTGATTGTGCCCCGATACCATTGGGTAGCATAGTAATTGTTAAGAACACCGTAGCCCCTAGTGGTGATGGTACCTTTGAATTCCCACTGGCATTTACCGGCGGTGATCAGACACTCTCTATTACCACAGTAGGTGGCACTGGTACTACCAGCGTTACCGGATTGGCACCGGGGGTGTATGACCTTAGCGAAACCGTGCCAGCCAACTGGTCGCTGGTTTCCAGTAGTTGTGATAATGGTAGTACGCTACCTAATGTAAGTGTAGCTACGGATGAAGTAGTTACCTGTACTTTCACCAATACTAATCTGGGTACCTTGATTGTTCGCAAACAAACGTTGCCGGATATGGATCCACAGAGCTTTAGCTTCAATGGCAATATAGCCGCCCTCACTGGCTCCCTCACAGACTTCGACATTGCCGCGACTGAATTAAGCACCACGATTACGGTTGGTGGCGGTGTGATTTTCACTACAGAAACAGTACCTGCTGACTGGGTATTAACCGATATTTCCTGTACCGGCGCAGTGAACTCAGGCATTCAGTTTAATGGTGATCCCAACTTTGACCCTGGTGATACAACAGTAGCTGTGGATCTAGCGGCTGGTGAAACTGTTATATGTACCTATACAAACACAAAAGATACAATATTAACATTAGTCAAAACAATAACTAACAACAGCGGCGGTACAGCAGCAGCAACCGACTGGACATTAAACGCAGCTGGCACAACCCCGCTTTCCGGTGTAACCGGAACACCTGCAGTCACCAATGTAGTAGTGACCCCGGGAGACTATGTGCTCTCAGAAACAGCGGGTCCTGCAGGTTATATTGCCAGTTCGTGGTCATGTGTTGGTTCCGGCGGAGGATCTATTTCCGGTGCTACGGCTACCTTGCCAGTAGGTTCCGATACTACCTGTACCATTAATAATGATGACCAATTTGCGTTTCTGTCCTTGATTAAGAATGTTACCAATGACAATGGCGGTACAGCTGTAGCAACTGACTGGGTCTTGAGTGCAGCTGGACCTACTCCATTATCTGGAGCGGGTGGAGTTGTACTGACAGCAGTTAATGCTGGCACTTATGTGTTGACAGAAGCTGGTGGGCCTTCAGGTTATGCCGCTGGTAGTTGGTCTTGTACGGCTGGTACTTTGACCGGCAACTCTCTTGAGTTGGCTTTGGGTCAATCAGCCACTTGTACTATCATAAATGATGATGAGACTGCAGCCTTAACCCTAACCAAGCTTGTAACTAATGACAACGGTGGTACAGCGGTAGTAACTGACTGGAATTTAACAGCTACTGGTCCGACTAATGTATCTGGTGCTGGTGGCTTCGCAGCAACTTTTGTGGATGCGGGAGTTTATACTTTAAGCGAAAGCACAGGTCCCGCTGGCTATACTGCTGGTGCATGGTCATGTACAGGTGGTTCATTATCTGGTGACCAGTTGACACTGGTGCCTGGCGGTGGTGCGAGTTGTACTATTGTCAACGATGATATTGCCCCGACTTTGACTTTAACCAAAGTGGTGAATAACGATAATGGCGGTATTGCGGTTCCGAGTGACTTTAACCTAACGGTAGGTGGAGCAGCAGTCGTATCTGGTGCAAGTAATGCCTATGATGCAAATGTTGCAGTGGCGTTAAATGAAACTCTGGTGGCGGGTTACAGCTTTGTATCGATAACAGGAGATGCTGCTTGTCCAGCCGCTCTGGGAGATACAGTTACACTGGCACCTGGAGATAATGTCTCTTGTACTATTACCAATGATGATGACTCGACATTCTTGTCTTTGCTTAAGAATGTTACCAATGACAATGGCGGTACAGAGCTAGCAACGGCTTGGACAGTAGAAGCTGCAGGCCCGACACCGTTATCTGGAGCAGGTTCGGTTGTATTGACTGCGGTAGATCCTGGTGTTTATACGCTCACAGAAACCGGAGGTCCTTCTGGCTACGCTCCAAGTACTTGGGCTTGTTCTGGAGGCTCTCTTGCAGGTAATGTGCTAACGCTGGCACTTGGTGAGTCGGCTGTATGTCAGATCACCAATGATGATATTGCTCCGACTTTGACTTTAACCAAAGTGGTGAATAACGATAATGGCGGTATTGCGGTTCCGAATGACTTTAACCTAATGGTAGGTGGAGCAGCAGTCGTATCTGGTGTAAGTAATGCCTATGATGCAAATGTTGCACTGGCGTTAAATGAAACTCTAGTGGCTGGTTATAGCTTTGTATCGATAACCGGCGCTGGTTGTCCAGCCGCTTTGGGGGATACAGTTACGCTGGCACCTGGAGATAATGTCTCTTGTACTATTACCAATGATGATGATGCTGTTCCTAGTTTAACCTTGGTCAAAACAGCAACACCGCTAACCTATAGTACTGTCGGTGAAGTTATTTCATACACTTATGATTTAACCAATAGTGGTAATACCGACCTATTCCCGGTTTATGCGGTTATCGATGATAAGGCGACAGTGACTTGTCCTGCAGGTCCAGCGACTCTGGTACCTTTGGCGAGTGTGACTTGTACTGCGGGCTATATAATTACCCAGGCAGACCTGGATGCTGGTTTCGTAACCAATATTGCTGTTGGTTCAGCAATGGATGCGGCTGTTAGCGGTGCTCCGGTACCTAGCAATCAGGATACTGAAACGGTAACTGCTAGCACTAATCCAGCCATTGATCTGTTGAAGGTTGGAACTCTGAACGATGAAGCTCCGGTAGGACTGAACGCTGGCGATACTATTAGTTATGCCTTCACGGTTACCAACACGGGTAATGTGACGTTGACTGGGATTACGCTGACAGATGCTATACCTGGTGTAACCATCAGCGGTGGCACGATCGCAACATTAGCTCCAGGGGCAATCGATAGCACGACCTTTACGGGAACTTATACGCTAACCCAGGCTGATATTAATGCTGGTACCTTCACTAATACTGCGACGGTAACTGGTACCCCACCAAATGACCCACCGGTAACGGATGATGATCCTGATACCCAGCCATTGGGTGGTAATCCTGTGCTAACACTGGTGAAATCAGCAAGCCCCGCTACTTATAATTCGGTGGGTGTTCTGATCAGTTATGAATATGACTTGACCAATGCTGGCAATATAACCTTGTACCCGACTTACAGCGTGAACGATGACAAGACTACAGTGGTCTGTCCAACAACTCCGGCGGCATTGGCACCGGGAGCGTTCGTGACTTGTACTGCTACATATACAATTACTGAGGCAGATATGCTTGCTGGTAATGTAGTCAACATAGCCTCAGGTACCGCCCAGGACGCGGAAGTTGATGGTACGCCGGTAGTAAGTAATGAAGATACCGAGCAAGTTGATGTGGTTCGGATTAATCTGGCCAAAGCTGTGAATGGCCCGGCGGTATTGCAGGGTAACGGTAGTTATACTGTGATCTATACCATTACTGCTACTAACCTTGGTGGTGGGCCGGGTATTTATAACCTTGTGGATACCTTCTCTCCAGGTGTTGGTATTACGCTGAATACTGCTACCGCCGCTTATCTGGCGGGGAGTGAAAACTCACAGACAGGAGCTACAGGTGTTTATCCAAATTTTGTAACGGGTGAAACTCTGGGAGATGGGCTTGATGAGTTTTGGACTGTGACAGCCAACTTCACAGTTGATCCTGCTGCGATTGATCCAGCGAGCAGTGCTTGTGATCCTAATACACCAGTGATCAATACCGGCTTCTACAACTTTGTAACAGGTAGTGCAACTGATACTGACATGAGCGATAACGATGCTTGTACCGGCTTACCGGACCCGGGCATTAATCTAGCGAAGGTTGTCAATGGTGCAGCAGTATTGTTAGGTAATGGAACCTATGATGTGGTTTACACGATTACTGCAAGCAACTCTGGTGCAGGTCCGGGTATGTATGATCTGGTAGATACCTTCTCACCAGGAGCAGGTATTACGCTGAACACTGCAACGGCGGTATATGTTGCGGGTACGGAGAGCTTACAGACAGGAACTCTAGCAGCCTATCCTAACTTTGTAGCGGGTGAGTCACTGGCAGCGGGCTTGAATGAAAGCTGGACAGTAACGGCCAACTTTACGGTTGACCCAGCGTTGGTTGATCCAGCGAGCAGTGCTTGTGATCCTAATACACCAGTGATCAATACCGGCTTCTACAACTTGGTAACCGGTAGTGCTACTGATACTGACTTGAGCGATAACGATGCTTGTACCGGCTTACCGGACCCAGGTATTAATCTGGCGAAGGTTGTGAATGGACCAGCAGTATTGTTAGGTAATGGAACCTATGATGTGGTTTACACCATTACTGCAAGCAACTCTGGTGCAGGTCCGGGTATGTATGATCTGGTAGATACCTTCTCACCAGGAGCAGGTATTACGCTGAACACTGCAACGGCGGTATATGTTGCGGGTACGGAGAATGCACAGACAGGTACACTGGCGGCCTATCCTAACTTTGTAGCTGATGAGTCACTGGCAGCGGGCTTGAATGAAAGCTGGACAGTAACGGCCAACTTTACGGTTGACCCAACTTTGGTTGATCCAGCGAGCAGTGCTTGTGATGCTAATGCACCAGTGATCAATACTGGCTTCTACAACTTTGTAACCGGTAGTGCTACTGATACTGACTTGAGCGATAACGATGCTTGTACCGGCTTACCGGATCCAGGTATTAATCTGGCGAAGACCGTCAATGGTCCGGCAACGCTTGAGAACGATGGTACTTATACCGTGGTTTATACAGTGACTGCGACCAATACCGGTCAGGGTCCTGGTGTTTACGATCTGGTAGATACCTTCTCACCAGCAGCAGGGATTACCCTGAATACGGCAACGGCTGCTTATCTAGCGGGAACGGAGAGCGACCAGTCGGGTACGATTACCTCACCGTTTACCAACGGTGCAACGGTGGTCAGTGGTGAATCACTGGTAGGTGGAATGGATGAGTCGTGGACGATTACGGCGAACTTCAACATTGATCCAGCATTAATCGATCCAGCGACCGCGATGTGTGCCCCAGCGGGTACACCAGCGATCAATACCGGCTTCTACAACTATGTGGATGGTAGTACCACTGAGACTGACTTTACTGATAACAATGCTTGTACAGGCTTGCCGGAACCAGCTGTTAACCTGGCTAAGACAGTTAATGGACCTGCTGTTCGTGGACCGGCTGGAATCTACACTGTTGTGTATACGATTACTGCAACCAATACGACTAACGGCGTGGGAACCTACGATATCGTAGATACTTTCACCCCGGGAGTGGGTATTACGCTGAATACTGCAGAAATTGCATACGCGGGAGGGGAAACCCAGACAGGTACCATTACCTCACCGTTTAACAGTGGTGATACAGCGGTCAGTGGTGAGCAAATCGGTGCCAATACGACAGAGACTTGGACTGTTACAGCAACCTTTAGCATTGTACTTGGTCAGGTAACTGCGGAAGGCAACGACTGTGATGCTAATAATGCAGGCGGCAACAATACCGGCTTTACGAATAATGTAAGCGGTAGCCCCTCGGATAATGACCAGACAGATAACATGGCCTGTACACCGTTCAATCCGCCAAGCATATCGTTGGTCAAGACTGCTGATGTAGCAACCTATGCAGCTATAGGTGATGTAATCAACTATACCTATCTGATTACTAATACCGGCCCAGACACTCTGGATCCTGGTTTAGCATCTGTACTTGATGACCAGGAGCTGGTGATTTGTCCACTGCCAACACCACTGCCGCCAAATGGCACTGTTACCTGTACATCTTTACATACAGTGACTCAGTTAGATTTGGATAATGGCACGCTTACCAATATTGCAGTAGCAATGGTAGATGATGTTGAATCTAACGATGATGCAGTGACCGTCACCGCCGCTGGGGTAACACTCCTGCCACCAATAAATGTTCCGACGTTAAGTTGGCAAGGAATGTTGGCAATGTTTATGCTGATGTTGTTTGGCTTCTACCGCTATCAGCGGAGAAGCTTCTCTTAGTAAGATAAACCCGGGGTCAATCTGACCCCGGGTTTCTCACTGAGGTATAAGTAGTTTGTTGCCAAAGGGCAGTAAAGGGGACGGTATTTTAAGGTACTGTCTCCAAACATTAAAAAACCCGGCATTGACCGGGTTTTTTAATGTTATGAATGTGAACTACTAACGCTTCATAAAGTTAAAGAATTCATCATTGGTTTTAGTCGCTTTCATCTTATCCAACACAAATTCAATCGCCTGAATTTCATCCATCGGGTGTAATACTTTGCGCAGAATCCAGACCTTTTGAATCAGATCCTGATCAATCATTAATTCTTCGCGGCGAGTACCGGATTTATTGATGTCGATAGCAGGGAACACGCGTTTTTCGGAAATACGCCGGCTTAGGTGTACTTCCATGTTACCGGTGCCTTTAAATTCTTCATAAATGACCTCATCCATACGCGAACCGGTATCTACTAAAGCCGTGGCGATAATGGTTAATGAACCACCTTCTACGACATTTCTTGCGGCACCGAAGAAGCGTTTCGGGCGTTGCAGGGCGTTGGCATCTACACCACCGGTGAGTACCTTGCCGGAAGAGGGCGCCACCGTGTTATAGGCACGCGCTAGGCGGGTTATGGAGTCCAGCAGGATTACTACATCATGTTTGTGTTCAACCAGGCGCTTAGCGCGTTCGATAACCATTTCGGCTACCTGCACATGGCGGGTTGCTGGTTCATCAAATGTAGAGGAAATCACTTCAGCATCCACCGAGCGCATCATTTCTGTGACTTCTTCCGGACGCTCATCAATCAGTAGGATAAACATTTTGCAATCGGGGCTGTTGGCTCGAATGCTGGCAGCAATGTTTTGCAGCATTAAAGTTTTACCAGCTTTTGGAGGTGAAACAACCAAGCCACGCTGACCTTTACCAATCGGTGACATCAAATCAATAATGCGTGAAGTAATATCTTCGGTTGAACCGTTCCCGCGTTCCAGAATTAACTGTTTGCGCGGGAATTCAGGGGTCAGGTTTTCAAACAGAACTTTATGTTTGGCTTTATCGGGTGTTTCATAATTAAGTTTTTCGACCTTAAGCAGCGCAAAATACCGCTCACTGTCTTTAGGCGGCCTGATTTTACCTTCGAGCATATCGCCGGTGCGCAAAGAAAAGCGCCGGATCTGGCTGGGCGAGACATAGATATCATCTGGGCCTGCAAGATAAGAACTGGAGGGTCCGCGCAGGAAGCCGAAGCCATCCTGGAGGATTTCAAGTACCCCATCGCCATAAATGTCGTCACCTTTACGCGCGAGTTTTTTGAGGATATTAAAAATAATGTCCTGTTTGCGGGATCGGCCGACATTGTCAATGCCACTTTCTGTGGCGATTTCGAATAGTTCAGAGATGGATTTTTGCTTTAGATCAGATAGATTCATGAAGTTGTTTGTTTAAGTGTCATAGGTTTAAGTTGAGGCCGATTGAAAATCAGGCACAATTGGGGGTGAATTATTTTATTAAATTATATTTTTTTGAATAGTTTTGAAACTAATCTGGCGGGTCCGCCAGCAAGACAAGTTAATTTAACACAGTTGGTGGGTCACAGTCCAGAAAAACTCACTGAATATAAGCCTCCGTAATTGACGGAGGCTTATTATTAAAAAGAGTGATCTATACAGCCGCTTCGATAAATTCTTTTAATTGACCCTTAGTAGCCGCACCAACGCGGGTTGAGTGCACTTCACCATCTTTGAAGATCATTAGTGTTGGAATGCCACGGATGCCGTATTTTTGGGCGATGGCGGCATTAGTATCGACATCAACTTTGGTAATGGTAATTTTACCATCGAAGTCATTGGCGAGTTCTTCCAGTACCGGGGCGATCATTTTGCACGGTCCACACCACTCCGCCCAATAGTCCACAAGTACTGGACCATCCGCGCCCAGGACTTCAGAATCAAATTCATTTTCGGTAATATTCTTGATATTTTCGCTCACAGAGTTCTCCTGCTGTATCATTGGCTGGTGGCGTACTGTAGACGCCGAGTATTTAGTGCCGGTTTGTTTAGTATAATTAACTTGCAGATGGGAGGTATTCTTTCCACAGGTAAAAATTTCTACCTACTAATATCGTGGTCAGTGAAGTGAAAATCAAGTGTTTTTAATAAAACTTCTCTGTATCTAATAATTATAGTGATTCAAACGGGTTGCCAGGGGCAGTCGGGTTGGTCCTGAGAATGAGAAAAATATGAGCAGTAACCCTTTATCTGATATTCGCTTCGATAGCCTTGATCTGCAGCCGGAAATTTTGGCAGGTGTAAAAGACGCAGGATTTGAGTATTGCACTCCAATTCAGGCAGACACACTACCCATAGCCCTGGCGGGCAAAGATGTGGCCGGACAGGCACAGACTGGTACCGGTAAAACGGCGGCTTTTCTGTTGGCGACTTTCCATAAGCTTTTGGCTCAAACAGCTGAACCTTCTGTAGAAGGTAAGCCCCACAAAATTCGTGCACTAATGATTGCACCCACGCGTGAACTGGCTTTACAAATTCACCATGACGCAGTGACTCTAGGCAAACACACTGGCCTTAGCTTCGGGCTGGCATACGGCGGGGTTGATTATGATAAACAACGAACAGCGTTACAGGCTGGTGTTGATATCCTGATTGGTACTCCGGGTCGGGTCATCGATTTCGCCAAGCAAGGGGTTTATTCTCTCGCGGGTGTCGAGGTTATGGTGCTGGATGAAGCAGACCGCATGTTTGACCTGGGTTTTATCGATGATATTCGTTTTATCCTGCGGCGACTACCTAAGCCGGATCGTCGCCAAAGCCTGATGTTCTCAGCCACCCTCGGCTTCAAAGTAACCGAGTTGGCATATGATTATATGAACGACCCGGAAATGATTGTAATTGAGGGTGAAAAAGTGACTGCAGATAATGTTGTGCAGTCGGTTATATATCCTGCGAATTCAGAAAAATTACAATTGCTGGTACACCTGTTAAATGAAATGGAAGATGATTCCCATGTGATGGTCTTCAGTAATACCCGTTCTGGTGCCGACTTGGTTGATCGCACACTGCGCGCTAATGGTTTTAGTTCTGGGGTAATATCTGGTCGAGTACATCAGCGCAAACGCCAGACATTGTTGCGCCGCTTTCATGATGGCGAATTGAAGATATTGGCCGCCACAGATGTCGCTGCTCGGGGTTTGCATATTCCTGATGTAACCCACGTGATTAATTTTGACCTGCCCCAAATCGCTGCAGACTATGTGCATCGGGTAGGGCGGACCGCGCGCCTGGGCGCTAAGGGCGATGCGATTAGTTTTGCTTGCGAGAACTCTGCTATCTATTTGCCGGATATCGAAAAGCTGATTGGTTATCGAATTCCAATGAATCAGGTTGATACCAGCAATCTACCCAGAGTCACCATTCCCCCAGCACTACCACGCAAGCCCCGTCCGCATGGAAAATCCGGAAATCGTGGCAGGAGCGGTGGTCGTTCCCACGGACAATCTCGACGGCGTTAATCTATAAAATCCGGAGTTAATGCGACGGTTAGTGGTGTTGGTGGCTATTATTTACCCAAATTTTGACTCCGGCCGCTGAATTGCTGATTTATACCGTATAATTCCAGACATGGATCGTTTCAATCTAAACAACATTTATCAACCACTAAATGCGCTGTTAATGCTGCTGGTGGCCTGGATGTTGATTCGTCTGTTGTGGCTTGGCCTGATGCCAGCAGATCCAATATTACCACCCGCCGCAGTTGCACAAGTACAGTCTGCTGTTCAACGGGCAGCCTATGCGCCATTGTCCGGTCGCCATCTTTTTGGTGTGTTTGAAGAAAAGCAATTGGTCAGCCACTATGTAGATGCTCCCGAAACCAGTCTTAATTTACTACTCAGAGGAATTGTCTCCGGAGAAACGGATCAAGATGGCTTTGCCATTATTCGCAATAGCAAGGGTAAGGAAGCCGTCTATCGGGTAGGTAGGGATCTGCCCGGCGGTGGCGAGGTTCGTGGTATATTTTATGACCGCGTAGTCTTGTTCCGCGACGGTCAATACGAAACCCTGCGCCTGCGCCTGGAGCAACAATCAGCAGGCACAGAATCGTTCTCTGTAGATTCTTCTGCAAGTCCCGTAAGCATTGCATCTGTTACTGACAAAACTCCGTTGGCAGCGAGTTCAGTGCCTTCTGCCCGTAGTCGATATGCGCTCAATATTTCGGCCATGGCAAGCAGCTATGGTCTGGTAAAGGTGCCCTCAGGGGGTTACCGTATTAACTTGGGGAGAAATGCCAGCCAGTTGGTTAAGCTCGGTCTGCGAAATGGCGATGTCATTGTCAGCGCAAATGGGGTTAAACTGGACGATGAACAGGCCGTTGAGAGCTTGATAGGTAAAGTAATGCAGGGAGAGAGTTTAAGCCTTGAGGTTTTACGGCATGGGCAAAAACAGATGCTGCAGCCGGATTTGAAGTCTTTGCTGCAATCGCCCTGAGTTGTAGGCTATACAAATATAACAATCAAACAAATGGTTAATAGTTAATATGATAATCAATCGCTTAAAAGTCAATCGCTTAAAAACCAATCGCCTAAAAGCAAGCATTTTCAGCCTGTTTTTCTATCTCAGCCTGTTTAGCCTCCATGCCCACGGGCAGGAACACACCCTAAATTTACAGGATGCTGAAGTCCAGACTCTGGTAGCCACAGTTTCAGAAATTACCGGGCGAACTTTTATAATGGATCCTTCGGTTACTGGCAAAGTAACGGTTATTTCTAATGCGCCGATGGATGAAAAAGGTATTTATGCGGCTTTCCTCTCGGTGCTCGAAGTACATGGGCTAGCAGCTGTAGACAACGGCAATGTGATTAAAATTGTACCCAGCCTTAAAGCCATGCAAAAAGGCGGCCATAAGAGCGGCTCGTTTGCGGATGAAATTGTGACCCGGGTTATTGCGGTTAAACATATTCCACCTTCAGAATTGCTGTCTTTATTACGACCTTTATTACCCCCTAATGCCCAGTTGGTGGCGCACGATAATGCGCGCTTATTACTGGTCTCAGATCGTGCCGCTAATGTTGCAAGAGTGCAAAAACTGGTTGACCGGATTGACCGCTCAGCAGATGAAAATGTTGAGGTTATTGTTTTGCAGCATGCATCGGCCGTATCTCTGGCAACCACACTTGAGAAACTGTATGGCAGCGAAAATCCGGTGATCGCCGACTCGCGCACTAACACCTTATTGATTACCGGTGACAAAGATTTCCGTATGAAGACCCGGGCGTTGGTTAGTCACCTCGACACTCCGCTGGAAGATGGCGGTAGCTCCAGTGTGGTTTATTTGCAATATGCCAGTGCCGTCGAGTTGGTGCCCTTGCTTGAAAATACGGTAACAACCGTGGACGGCGAGTCAGAAAAGAAAATGGCAACCATCCAGGCTCACGAAGGCACCAATGCATTGATTATTACCGGCTCGCCTGCGGTGGTGCGCTCACTGATGCCGGTGATTCGGCAACTGGATATTCGCCGTCGCCAGGTTCAAGTTGAGGCAATCATTGCCGAAGTTTCAGAATCACTGGTCAAGGAACTGGGCGTGCAGTGGCAAAGCATGCAAAACCTGGGCGGTGGTGAAGGTATCTTTGGTGGTACTAACTTTGGCACCGGCGGAGATAACATCCTCGGCCTGGCCTCGGGGTTTGGTAACGGGGTTAACCCAGGCACTGGCCTTAATCTGGGCTATGTCTCTGGCACCATCAGTATTCTCGGCGAAGAAATTATCGGTATCGGTGCCTTGTTAACTGCCTTGAGCACTGATTCTGACACCAATGTTTTATCTACTCCCTCAATTGTAAGCATGGATAACGCCGAAGCCGAAATTTATGTAGGTCAGGAAGTACCCTTTATAACCGGCCAATATTCCAATACTGGGGCGTCGGATCAAGATGGCATTGTTAATCCATTTACTACCATTGAGCGAACCGAAGTTGGTATTCGCCTTACCGTCACCCCACACATCAACAAGGGTGACTCTGTGATTTTAGATATTTCACAAGAACTTTCAGCGATATCTTCCGTGGTTGGTGCCGTAGACTTGGTGACCAATAAGCGCACCCTAAGAACCCGGGTCTTAGTACCGGATAATTCCATTCTGGTGCTTGGCGGGTTAATTACCGATGAATTACGTGAATCCATCGATGCGGTTCCCGGTTTAAGTAAAATCCCATTTCTGGGCGAGCTGTTCAAAAACCGCACTACCAATACGATTAAACGCAATCTGATGATTTTTATTCGGCCGCGCATTCTTGACGATGATGGTGTTCGTATTTCCAGCGAAAAGTATAATTATCTGCGCGCACGCCAGATAGAATCACGACGCACATCCGATGGTTTAACCCCGCAAGAACAGATGCCATTATTGCCGGAATTAACTGACTATCTGCAAGCACCCTTACCCGAATATACCGCTGAAGGCGGCTAAGGAATGACGCTACTGCGGCCTCCTTATGTGTTTGCCCGCCAGCAGGGCGCAACCTTGCTTGAACAGGCTGAAGACGGTACCGCCGTAGTTGCAGTGAGGGAGCCGGGTAAATCAGCGGCAATCACCGAGATGCGACGGTTTTTAGCTTGCCCCATCGAGTTAAAGTTTTATCCGGAAGATGAATACAAACAACTATTAGAAAGTCTGTATCAGCAGGGCGATGCCAGTGCGGTTGCCGCCGATGTAGGTGAGAATCTGGATCTGGACAAACTCGTCGATGAACTCCCCCAGGTCGAAGACCTGCTAGAAAGTCAGGACGATGCGCCGATTATCCGCCTAATAAACGCACTATTAACTCAGGCGGTTAAAGAAGGCGCTTCTGATATTCATATCGAACCCTTCGAAAATCGGCTGTCTATTCGCCTGCGGGTCGATGGCATACTCAATGAAGTGATGAATCCGCCGCGTAAGCTAGCACCTTTGCTGGTTTCGCGGATAAAAGTGATGTCGCGACTGGATATTGCTGAAAAACGTTTACCTCAGGATGGCAGAATCTCTTTAAAAGTTGCTGGCCGACCAGTTGATATCCGCGTATCCACACTGCCATCAGGTCACGGTGAAAGGGTCGTGCTGCGGTTGCTGGATAAACAAGCTGGGCGCTTAGATTTGGCACAGCTGGGTATGCGCCAGCCACATATGGATGCGGTTGATTCAATGATTCACCGCGCGCACGGTATTTTACTGGTCACAGGCCCTACCGGCAGCGGTAAAACAACCACACTTTACGCGGCGCTGGCACGGCTGAATGATCAAAGCCGTAATATCATGACGGTAGAAGACCCAATTGAATATTACATTGATGGCATTGGTCAAACCCAGGTTAATTCTAAAGTAGATATGAGTTTTGCCCGTGGTCTGCGGGCGATTCTGCGACAGGATCCTGATGTGGTGATGGTCGGTGAAATTCGTGATTTGGAAACCGCTAAAATTGCCGTACAGGCCAGCCTTACCGGTCATTTGGTGTTATCCACATTGCATACCAATAGTGCTATAGGGGCGATGACTCGATTGCATGATATGGGTATCGAGCCCTTTTTGTTGTCATCTTCTTTATTAGGTGTGATTTCGCAGCGACTGGTACGCAAGCTGGATCCGGAGTTTTCTTTGCAACGGCTCGCTACCGAAGCCGATTTCAATGCGCTTAATCTCGACTTTAAGCCCGATAGTATGATCTGGCAACCACAGCAAGATTTACCAAGAGGTCAGCAGGCATACCGTGGTCGTACCGGAATATATGAGCTAGTGGGTGTAGATGATAATTTGCGCGAACTGATTCACCAGCAAGCCTCAGAAGTTGTTTTGTTGGAGCACGCGCGTAAAAAATGGCCATCAATTGTGGCCGATGGCTGGGCTAAAGTAGAAGCTGGGCTTACCAGTCTGGATGAACTGGTCAGGGTGACCCGGGTCAGCTGATGTCGGCGTATTCCTGGCAGGCACTCGATCAACAGGGGAAAACCCAAAAGGGTATCGCCCAGGCGGACTCTGCCCGACAGCTACGCCAGCAACTGCGTGATAAAGGCTTAACCCCACTGGATGTGGCAACGGTTGTTGATGGTGATCGAAAAATCAAAGGTCGTCGTTTGTCTCTACCAGCCAATGAATTGGTGCTTATCCTGCGCCAGTTGGCGACCCTAACACAGGCTTCATTGCCGCTGGAAGAAGCACTGGCAACGGTTGCGGAACAAAGCGAAAGACCGGCATCCCGAGAGTTACTTGCAGCTATTCGGTCTTCCGTGCTTGAGGGTCGTTCTATGGCTACGGCAATGTCGGACTTTCCCCGCCAGTTTCCCAATTGGTTGGTATCTTCAGTAGATGCCGGTGAACGATCCGGGCAGTTGGATGCGGTGCTCGAACGCCTGGCGGATCATGCAGAGCAACGCTTGTCGATTACCCGCCGTTTGGGAATGACCTTGATTTATCCTGTGGTGGTCACAGTAGTCGCAATCATAGTGGTAGTCGCTATGATGATTTTGGTTGTGCCTAAAGTCACTGCGGTGTTTGTTCAAAGTGGTGATGAGTTGCCACTACTTACGCGTATGTTAATGGGTGTGAGTGAGTCGCTTAACAGTTATGGGATATATATTTTACTGGCGTTAGTGGGCTTGGGGTTTTTGTTGCATCGCGCATGGAACACCCCAGCTGCACGCCAGCGAATCCAAGGCGTTTTCCTGCGTTTGCCTTTGTTGGGGCGGTTTATTCGGTCGGTAAATACTTCCCGTTTTACCCGTACCCTAAGTTTATTGGTGTCCAGTGCGGTACCGCTGGCAGAGGCGTTACCGGTTGCAGTGCGTTCCATGCCTAATGATGCCTTACGCAAACAACTAGCCGGAATTACCCGCAGCGTGGTTGAAGGTAGTCCGCTGGGTCGGGCGATGCGTAACAGCGAAGCCTTTCCACCACTGGTGTTGCGACTGGTTGATGTGGGCGAGAGTTCCGGGCAACTGGCCAACATGCTGTCGCGTGCGGCAGATACTCAGGAAGAAAATCTGACTGCTTTATCGGAAACTTTGGTAGGGCTGCTACAGCCGGCTTTAATTTTATTGGTTGGGGGTTTTGTGCTGATGATCGTGCTGGCGGTAATGTTGCCGATACTCAGTTTTAACCAGCTAATAGCATGAGTCACATAAGGCTATGATTCGTTTTGAGCGAGTGAGCAAACGCTATCCGGGTAGCGTGATGGCATTAAGCGATGTTAGTTTTCACCTCGATGCCGGTGAAATGGCCTTTCTTACCGGCCATTCGGGTGCAGGTAAAAGCACCCTGCTTAAATTGATTGCCCTGCTGGAAAGACCCAGCGGTGGGCAGGTGTTTCTTGATGGGCGTAATTTGGCAAAAGTTTCAAGACGGCAGTTGCCGGTGTTACGGCGAAAAGTCGGGGTTATTTTTCAAGACCATAAACTACTCAGTGATAAAACTGTATTCGATAATGTAGCACTGCCGTTAATTATTGCGGGAGTGCGTTATCAGGAAATTCAAAAACGCGTTAGCGCGGCACTCGACCAAGTTGATTTGCTGCGTAAAATCAAAACCATGCCGCTGGCTTTATCCGGTGGTGAACAACAACGGGTGGGTATCGCCCGGGCGATTATCAGTCACCCGCCGGTGTTGCTAGCGGATGAACCTACCGGGAATTTGGACCCGGATCTTTCCGCAGATTTAATGACCCTGTTTAGCCGTTTGAATGAACTGGGTACTACAGTATTGATTGCCAGTCATGACATCGCTCTGATCCAACAGTTAAACCGCCGCGTATTGGTGCTGGAGCACGGTGGAATGAGCCGCTCAGGCTGATGGTCAATACACGCAAACAACGGCGACAAAGCCGACATTCAAGGGGTGCCGGATCAGCGTTGGCGATTCGCGCTTGGGCGCGTCGGCATGTATACAGCTTTTTTTCCAGTTTAGGGGCACTGGTGCGCAGCCCGCTGGGAACACTGATGACGGTTGTGGTACTTGGTATTGCGCTGGCCCTGCCTTTGGGTCTCTGGGTCGGCTTGAAAAATATTCAGCAGGTGAATCCGGCAACTGAAGATTTTTCAAGCATCAGTGTATTTCTCAATTCCGGTACAGATACCGCAGCGGCCACGCAACTTGCGGCTGCAATTCAAAGCTGGCCGGAAGTGGACAAAATCACCAGTTTGTCACCGGCGGAGGCCTTGACCGATTTTCGGGAAAATTCGGGTTTTGCTGCTGCAGTCGATGCACTTAGCGAAAACCCTTTACCCTGGGTGCTGGAAATCCAGTTGCTGGAAGCTGCCGTGGGTAGCGCTGCTGAAAGTAAACTCCAGTTTAAACAGCAATTGGATAAGCTTCTGAGCCGCCTACAGGAATTACCCGGGGTTGAATTCGCCCAGTATGACCTTAAATGGCTAGAACGCCTGCACGCTTTGATGAGCCTAGGGGAAAGTATAGGTCGCTTATTGGCGCTGCTTTTTGGTTTCGCAGTAATTTTTGTTGTTGGTAATACCATTCGTCTGGATATTCATAATCGCAAAGAAGAAATCGAAGTGATGTCGCTGGTTGGTGCCACCGAAGCATTTATTCGGCGGCCTTTTCTTTATACCGGCTTTTGGTACGGTTTGTTCGGTGGCATGGTAGCCGTCATTCTTGTGTCGATCGCTTTGGCTTTGATCCGCTCACCACTGGACCGACTGCTACTTAGCTACCAAAGTGAATTTGAGTTAATTACTCCGGGCTTTAGCGGTGGTCTACTGGTTTTATTAACGGGCGGTGTGTTGGGATTACTGGGTGCAGCGCTTGCGGTAAGGCGACATTTGCAAAATCTAAATCCGACATAAGCGCTGCTTTTTTTATTCTTTTCTAGCCTCTTTTATTGCCGAAAATGGGGAACTTTTTGCCTGTTTTTGTATCTAAAATTGCATCGAGGGAACATGGGGTTGGACAGTATTCTGCCTGAAAACCTTACATCTTCCCGTAGGTGAAATGCCTAAAAATCTCTTGAAACATCGGCTATAGCTTGGTTTCAAAAGATTTTTCCTTGGCTGGAACACCTACTTATGCTAACATTGATAGGTTCTGTCGGAGGCTTAATGAGCAACGAATTAATGATCAAGTCTTTACCCATATTATCTGGTGTAGGCACCTTAGAAGCTTATATCCAGCAAGTTAACAAAATCCCAGTTCTTACAGTTGAACAAGAGCAACAACTGTCGCGTGCATTTCTCGAAACCGAGGACCTTGATGCCGCCCGCCAAATGGTCATGGCGCATCTGCGTTTTGTGGTTCATGTTGCCCGTGGTTATAACGGTTACGGCCTGCAATTGGCTGATCTCATCCAGGAAGGTAATATTGGCCTGATGAAAGCCGTTAAGCGCTTTGACCCAGACCGTGGCGTACGCCTGGTGTCATTTGCCGTGCACTGGATCCGTGCAGAAATGCATGAATTCATTCTGCGCAACTGGCGTATTGTTAAAGTTGCCACTACAAAAGCGCAACGGAAACTGTTCTTCAACCTGCGTCGCTCTAAAAAGCGTCTTGGCTGGTTAAATTATAAAGAAGTTCAAGTGGTAGCAGAAAACCTCGGGGTTAAACCTGAAGTTGTGGTTGAAATGGAATCCCGTCTCAGTGGCCTGGATATCGGCTTTGACCTGCCGCCGGGCGCTGATGAAGAAACCGCCTGGAGTGCGCCTGCCGCATTTTTAGAAAACCACAGCGCCAGCCCTGAAGAACTGGCAACTTCCAGCAATATGGAAGAGCATAACAATTCTCTGCTCTACAGCGGCTTGAGTGAGCTTGACGAACGCAGCCAAGATATTATTCGCCGGCGTTGGTTGGGTGATCATAAAGATACCCTGCAAACACTCGCCAATGATTACGGTGTTAGTGCCGAGCGAATTCGTCAGCTGGAAGCCAACGCCTTGAAAAAAATGCGTGCCAGTATCGCAGCGTAAGCATACCATCGCGTGGGCATTTATGCCCACGCGTAAAAAGCACTTTTAAGCACATCAGTCACAAAGCGATATTCTGAACCCATAAAAACCCGACTAATGCCGGGTTTTTATTCGTTGGGTGGGCATAAATGCCCACGCGTAAAAAGCTAGTCAACACAGCCTTTGAAAAATCAATAACTGGCCGATTCATTCTCATAAACCAGCCCTTTTTCTGCTGCCTAGCTACGCACGGCCACATAGATATTATCATCCAAGGATCCCTTGCTACCACCAAGTTTGGCGACTTCTTTGTTTAAATAATCGGCGCGTTTATCTTTTAGCTCAGCGATGTCCTGCTTCAGCAACTGGTGAGATTCCATTATGTTCACTTACCACCGGGCGGTAAATTTGCTATCGCTCCAAAATGTCTGTGTTGATTACTTTTGTTATATTTTTCTTTGTATTTCATCAGCTTATCTAACCCTTGATTTTACATTAAAACGGTATATACTATACGATATATACCACTACAGGCTGGAGAACTTAAATGGAACCCCGAATAGCCAAGATATTCATGAACGGTCGAAGCCAAGCTGTACGCCTACCCAAAGAATACCGCTTTGATACTGAAGAGGTTTACATTACAAAGCAAGGATCAAATGTAATCATTTCTGCAAAGAAACCAACTTGGGATGAGTTCTTTGACTCTAAGCCTGCTTTTACCGATGATTTTTTAGCAGACCGATTGGATGTCCAGCCGCAAGAAAGAGATTTTGATTGATGTACATGCTCGATACAAATATTTGTATATATGTTTTGAAGAATCATTCCGAGAAACTGCGACACAAATTTAAAGCTATCAAAAATATTTGTATTTCGTCGGTTACATATGGCGAGCTATGTTTCGGTATTGAAAATGGCGATAGTTCAATGAGAGAAGCTCGCTGGAATCAACTTGATATTTTCACTCAACGATTACTTATCGACCCTTGGGATGAAGGTGCGGCTAGACATTATGGCTTCATAAGAGCTCTGTTAAAAAAACAGGGAAATATAATTGGAAATAACGATCTTCTTATTTCGGCTCATGCTCGAAGTATGAATGCTATGCTGGTTACAAATAACGTTCGAGAATTTAATCGAGTGCCTGATCTTTCTGTAGAAAATTGGATAGGTGAATAAACCTCGGGAAAATGTCCGTGTTGATTGCCATTGTTAGGGCTGATATACCTCTGAATTATTCGAAAGATATAGGGCATACACTTCTCGGCATTTAGTTGTCGCCAAAAAGTAGACTTTAAACCGTCATCAATGGTGGATATACGCTACTATCTTTATGCGGTCGATCATGGTTGTAAAGTTTATAACCACTTTGTTGCATAGCCTTGGACTTCGTCCAGGTTATCGATAAATTTACTTAACGCTGAGCGTATCCGTCATCTGGAAGCCAACGCACTGAAAAAATGCGCGCCAATATCGCAGCGTAAGCAAATCATCGCGTGGGCATTTATGCCCACGCGTAAAAAGCTAGTTAACACAGCCTTTGAAAAATCAATAACTGGCCGATTCATCCGCATAAACCAGCCCTTTTTCTGCAGCCTGGCTACGCACGGCCTCATAGATATTGTCATCCAAAGATCCCTTGCTACCACCAAGTTTGGCAACTTCTTTCTTCAAATAATCGGCGCGTTTATCTTTTAGCTCAGCGATATCCTGCTTCAGTTTTTTGCGGCGCTCATCATGCTCTTGGATAACGGCCATTTGTGCGGCCGGTTTCAGCCGTTGCAGTGATTCAGGCAGTTCATCTGTATCAATAGCTTCAAGACTCACCGCACCACTGATAACAGCATCTACCAGCTCACCTTCACCGAGGAAGTTTTTCTCGCCGCTGGTTGAAGTGTTAAAAGCTACACGCCTAGCCTGCGCTTGGGGCGATGAATTTTCCCGTAACTTACTGCCGGCAGCCAGTTTTTGCTGTTGGCGTTTTTGTTCTTCCGGGTTACCAAAATATAGCTTGGTTTCATCGAGTTTGCTGGATAATTTAGCCATTTGTTGATCATAGGGTGTGCTGATAGCAATTGCGCTGCCGCCTTGCTCTACCTGAAAATAAAGTCCACCGCCCAGACTAGCAATCTGCTTCCACTGATGGGTAGTGTTGGCGCTCTGGCCAGCTTGAATGGCATTAAACTTAATCCCTTTCTGCTGTGCGATTTTTAAGCTTTGCGAGTAGGGTATATCATCCGGGTAATCCATATGTGGTGGTGCATCACCTAATAAGAAAACCACCCGATAGGTTTGTTTGTCCTGACTCCAAGAGATTTTATGTACGGCATCATAAATTGCCTGGTTTACGCTCTCTGGGCCATCACCACCACCTTCGGCGCGGTAATCCATTAATGCTGCATACATGCTGTCGAGGTCGCTGGATAAATCTAACACTTTGGTAACATAGCTATCGCCGCGGTCGCGGAAAGCGACTAGGCCCATTTTAATTTCAGGTGCGTTTTGCGCAGACGCCATGGTGCTGGCTATAGACCAAATTTTTTCTTTGGCGGCCTCAATCATGCCGCTCATACTGCTGGTGGTATCGAGTACAAATACCACTTCGATTTTTGACTGTTGATGCATAACTAAATCTGCAGGGAGGGGGTCAGATAACTGGTTCCCGGTATAAGGTGTAGCCATCGCCGATTCAAAATGCGGATAGGCCATTACACTAACGGCGGTAATGGTTAAAATGATTAGTGCGGTTAATTTCGTTTTCATGTATTTCTCCTTTTGGGCTTATGCCCGGTTTGATAGTTTTATAACGGCAGATTGCGCCGCACGATAGGCGTTCTGGAAGTGGTCATCGACTACTGTTTGTGGCCGGTTTTCAGACCACAGGTTTTTCGGGATAGCAACGAACATTGCCTGAATCAAAAAGAAACACCAAATGCTCAAAAATACGCTGCCGGTGTATCGGGCTGTCCAGAACGCTGCGGCAATGCTCAGCAGGTTCAGTCCAAGATCTGCCAGTGCGGACAATGCACTGGAATAAAAATACAGGGAACGAATGATCCAGAGCATGGAAATATGTACCAGCAAGAACAACACCGCCGGTGGTGAATAAAACCATAATGCAGTGCTAATCACGAGCCACAATCCCATAATGCTGACGCGCCCAAGTCGTGTTTGTCCGCGGTTCAGTAAATACAAGATATAGCCGAAGCTGGCGATACTGATCAGCAGGCGGAGCAATTGGCTGTCGCCTATAAATGCTGAAAGTAAATAATACAAAACACTGCCGATAAGGCTGGTGCTGAAGGCGATAGCCAGGCCTTCATTGAAAGTTGCGGATTTATGGATTTGATTTTTCATCTTATTGCCTCCGCTGTTTTTCATTGAGGAAAGCGATTTCGATTTCATCCGTGTTAATGCTAGTTGCTGGGTTATCCCAAGGTGATAAGGGGTCGCCCTGTAGCACCGTAGCTTCAGCGATTAACAGCTCGGCTTTTTGTTGCATACTTTCAAGTTGCATCTGCTTTTCACTCCGGCGTGATTGAAGCTCGGCTATTTGTTGTTGAATCGATTCATTTTGGCTTGCTAGGTGGTCACGCAGTTGAGTGGTTTCCAGCTGGCGTTTGATCAAAGAGCGGGCTAGATCTTCTTCCTCTGATTGAAAACAAAGATCCAGTTCCGCTGGATATTTATCCATCGATTGTTTTAACTGAGAATGCCGGCTCTCAATTTTCCGTTGTGATTTCTGCAAGTGCGCAATTGTGTCTTCGGTCGCGTAAAGGTCCTGCTGCATTTCCCGGATGGCCTGCTTGAGCAACTGTTCAGGCTCCTCGATGTTATCCAACACCGCGTGCAGGTCAGCCCGGAACAGTTTGGTAATACGATTAATTAATGCCATTTTGTAATCTCCATAGTGGTTGAGTGGGTGTATACAGTCTAGGCAAGCAGATACCCGGCGAATAGGCAGGTTTTGGTAAAATCATAAAAATAATATTTACAAAAGTTTTACAAAACAAGCACACGCAAGCGCTAAGTTCAGGGTAGTATCTATTCCATAGCCTCTATCTGGGGATTGGGGCACAGTATTTAGCAGGTATAGTGATGGACAGCTCCTCGAAAATATTAATTGTTGAAGATGAAGTCGCAATTCGCACCGGGCTGGTAGATGTATTGGTCTATCATGGCTACCAGGTGGAAGCCGCGGCTAGTGGTCGAGAAGGCATGGAAAAAGCGCTTAGTGGCCGCTTTGACCTGTTGTTGCTTGATGTTATGTTGCCGGAAATAAATGGTTTCGAAATTTGTCATCGCCTGCGGCAAAGTGACCCCGAGTTGGCAATTATTATGCTTACCGCCAAGAGCATGGATGAAGATGTTATTCAAGGTTTGTCTCTGGGTGCGGATGACTATGTTACCAAGCCTTTTTCAATCACCCAGTTGCTATTGCGAGTGCAGGCGGTACTACGCAGAACCCGGGCTCCGGAGAACACCACAGATATCATTCATCTTAGTGATAAAGTTACTATAGATTGCCTCAATCTGTGTGGAAAACGCGATGAAGAAAGCCTTTTATTTACTCGCCGAGAAATAGATTTATTACGCTATTTGCAGCAACATGGCGAACGCCCGGTTAGTCGGGATGAACTTCTGCATAAGGTTTGGGGCTATGCTAATAATGCTGACCTGGAGACCAGAACCGTGGATATTCATATCGCAAAACTCCGGCGTAAACTCGAACCGGAACCGTCCCAACCACAATTTATACTGACTGTCCGTGGTGCCGGTTATCGTCTACACTCAGCGGCGCAGGATAGTTAAGTGAGCAGGGCTAGCGCCAGCCTGTATTCAAGCATGGATATAAAGCGTTTACGCCGCTGGCTATTTGTGTTTTTTCTGGCGATTGCCATACCTACAAGCCTGTTAATTGTACAGACTTATAGCCAGTTAAAATGGGAATCTTTCCACCAGCAACGGGGTCTGGCAGAGGAATTAAGTCAGCGTATCGAGGCGCGATTTTCACAATTGATTAATGCTGAAGAGGCTCGTCCGTTTACCGATTATGCTTTTCTGAATCTGGCGGGTGATCCAGAGGCTAATTTCCTGCAGTTATCACCCATCGCCAGATACCCGGTAGCCACAGAAATTCCCGGGCTTATCGGTTATTTCCAGTTAGATGCAAAGGGTGAATTATCGACCCCAATGGTGCCGATAGACATCAGCAGATTCAGCAGTTACGGCATTGATAGTGATGAACAGAATGCTAGGCTTGCATTACAGACACAAATTTACCAGATTTTGTCACAAAATCATTTGCTCGATAATTCGCCAAGACCGGCTGAGGCTGTAGCACTGGATTCTTCCAGTCCGAATCGACAAAATATCACTGCAAGGCTGGCAGCTGAAAAAGAAGAGGTTTTGCAACGCAAGCCAGATTTTGCCAAGCGAGCAGAGTCATTAGATAAGAATAATCCCTATACGCAGGCGGCTTTTGACCAGTTGGAGAGAAAAACACCTAAAAAAGACAGGCAGGTAGCTGAGAACCGGCTAGATGCGAATGATTTGGGGCTGGCAGATAGTGAAGTGGATGGCCGAGAAAGCAGGCAAAAACAGCAGTTTGATGCTGGATTAGCCAAAAAGAAAGCCCGAATAGAATTAAATAGTCTACCGATTCTTGCCGAAGAAACCGCCGCTACCACAGAAAATATACCGCAACCTGAGTCACCAGCAAGCGTTCCTACAAGTGCAACTGCAACTGCGACTGTTATCGGGGCTTCGCAGTTCTACCCGGGTTTAAAGGTGCGGACTTTTGAAAGTGAGATTGATCCGCTGGTTTTTAGTCAGCTCGAGAGCGGACATTTTGTGCTTTTTCGCAAGGTCTGGCGTAACGGTGAACGCACGATTCAGGGTTTGTTAATCCAGAAGCAAACCTTTCTCCAAGAGTTGATCAATACACTGTTCCAGCAGACGGGTTTATCCACTGCCAGCCACCTACTAGTATCTTACCGAGGCGCAAATATTGCAGTTTATCCTGGGCGTAGTAATGAAAGGTATTTGAGTGCGAGCAGGGGGTCGGCGCAATTCAATGGGCAAGCGCTCTACCGTAGCCGTTTAAACGAGCCTTTTGCGGAGCTGGAGCTTGTATTTAATATCAATAAATTACCACCGGGTCCCGGAGCCCGAGTTGTGGTTTGGTTATCCATTATTCTTATGCTAATTTTACTCTCCGGTTTCTACCTGATGTATCGTCTGGCGGCCCGCCAAATCGAGCTGGCGCGGCAGCAACAGGACTTTGTTTCCGCAGTTAGCCATGAACTTAAAACCCCGCTAACATCGATTCGTATGTATGGTGAAATGCTCAAGCAAGGCTGGGCGGCAGAAGATAAAAAGTCTGAGTATTACAATTTTATTTTCGATGAGAGCGAGCGTCTTTCCCGCCTGATTAATAATGTACTACAACTTGCACGCATGTCACGCAATGAGCAGCAGGCAAATTTACACCGCATCACGGTGGTGGAGTTAGTTTCATTACTGGAATCTAAAGTATCTTCACAAATCGGCCATGCCGGTTTTCAATTTAAGCTGGAATGTACTGCTGAAGGAAAAGTGAACATCGATGTGGACTGGTTTACCCAAATTATCCTTAACCTGGTCGACAATGCGCTCAAATTTTCTGCTAATGCCGATAACAAAACTATAGATATCAGCTGTCAGCGACTAGCCGATAATGTTATCCAGTTCAGTATCCGTGACTACGGGCCCGGGATCGAAAAACAACAGATGAAATCAATTTTTAAACTGTTTTACCGCAGCGAAAATGAAACAACCCGCGACACCATCGGCACAGGTATCGGGCTTGCATTAGTCCAGCAAATGACACAGGCCATGGGTGGCAGTATTGATGTAGTAAACCAACAGCCGGGGGTAGTTTTCCGGCTTAGCTTCCCGGTGCGTGACGAATAGCACTAAGCTATTAATCGAGTTCTCAAGCAATAAAACAGCAATTTATTCGACTGATGGCATTTCGTTTGGTGGGAAGAGATGCCATACAAGTAGCAAAAAATAATTAAATAATTGGGGTTAAATAGGGATGATGATTTGCGAATAAACTAGCAGCAAACCCCCTACCGGGACTTTAAAAAGGGATTGCGTATTCCCATTGCATCAATTACAAGCCCATCCTGTAGGTCTTCGCTTAACAATGTCGAACACCCCGCCTGTAAGGCTGCTTCTACTATCAGGCTATCCCAAAAAGAAAACACCTTAGTTTGATGGCGTTTCATTGCTCGGGTGATTATGGCTTGATTTATTTGCACCAATGGAAACTCAGCAAAAACATTTACTATATCGGCCGCCTCTTCTTTGCTCAGCATATGTTTTCCGATTTTGGTAACAGTGACATAAAATTCCTGCATGACCTGTGTACTCAATACAAGACTTCCATCTGCTCCATGTTCGCGGATGACTTGTTTAGCAACTGCTCCCTTTTCTGGTTCATTTTTGTCATAGG
This sequence comes from Lysobacterales bacterium, assembly GCA_021648125.1. Lineage (GTDB taxonomy): Bacteria > Pseudomonadota > Gammaproteobacteria > Xanthomonadales > SZUA-36 > SZUA-51. The sequence goes on along the minus strand of JAKITK010000011.1, from coordinate 3,478 downwards.
CATAAACCAATATATTGGTATCAAAAAAGACTTTATCGTTCATACAAGTCTTCTCTTGTCCATTCGCACTCTTCACTACTGAATTGAGATTGTTCCGCTTTTTCTAAAATGCGTTCTGTCGCCTGGCTGTAGCGCTTGGTATTTCCGATGTAGCTTTTCACAAATTCACGTATTGCTGCATTCAACGATGAACCTTGTTGTAGTGCAACTATTCGAGCTTGCCTAAGGTCTTCTTCCTCTATAGATATCGTTACATTAGTCATTATATCTCAGTCTCTTATATATTACGCTTCACACGGATTAAGTGTAGCACATAAGCCGTGCAATACTGGGTATAATTTTGATGTCGCCTTCGCAATCACTACAAGTCTCTATATCGATATCAAAAACCCGTTTTAATCGCTGCGCCCAAGTCATTTAAACGCGTTTCTCGGCGATAGTGCATATTCCGGTCAAAGAATCGATAAAATTGGAGATATTAAAGTGGCAAGCAGATAAGGCCTTAGAAACAGCTTTACACTTAATAAAACAAGAATATTAAGCTTATCTCAAAGAACCAATTTTCCAAATGCCTTTTTCCATAAAGGCTTCTATGGTTTGACGGTTAGCTTTGTTCAGAAGATTTGAGTGCGAGTACTTGGATGATTTTGCGTACTCTGAAAGTTTGATGATTTTTTTATCTTCCATGTATGCTAAACGCTTGTGGTAGCTAGCACACAAAGCGTGTTTAACGATTTTTTCCATGATTTTGGTGCTGCCTTTTTTATCGTACTCTTGGAAAGCTTGATAATAAATTGAGCGGTCAATAAACTTAATATTAATCGGCACGTAATTATCACGAATAAGTAGGTAGTTATTCAACAAGCGCCCAATTCGACCATTACCATCGACAAAAGGATGGATATGTTCAAAGGTTAAATGAAATTTTGCAATACGCTTAACCATAGGCAAATCATCTCGTACATGATATTCAACCATCATGGACTGAATTAGGCCAAGAATATCTTTTGGGTTTGGGGCAATATAATTAGCTACACGAACCCATTCATTTTCAGCCCTAAACCTACCAGCAATCTCATCGCGAATATTGCTAATAAGCATTTTGTGTAGCAATAATATCAAGTCTATTGAAATTCTTTTTTCTAAGGCTTTACTATTAATGTACTCAACAACACGGGCGAGGTTTTTAGCTTCAAACAACTCTCGTTCATTGATGTATCTATCCAAGTCAATTTGCAACAGAATTTTTTCAGTTTCATCTAAGCTTAAAGTACTGTTTTCAATCGCATTAGAGTTATACACTTGCTCAGAAATTTCACTTTCACCAATCATTCGCAATAGAGACTCTTTGCCATCTACAACTTTAAGGTAGCGGTTACGTAATTGATGTATTTGTTCCATATGTGGATGTTGACACATGTTCACGATATTTGCAATATTATCGTGAATTATTAATGTTTAAACTTATTATTTCACGTTATTTGAAACTATTTCATTAGTTTTTGAGCTTTTCATGGCAAAATAAGTACATGAACAATTTAAACAATAAAACCATTTTTCTTACTGGTGCTTGTGGCGGGCTCGGTTCAGCTCAGCTCAGTTCTTGCATTAGAGTTATGCATGCAACAAGCCAATGTGATTATATCTGATAAAAATCCAGAGTATTAAGAAGAACAAAGCCCCTTTTCCATGAAATCCGCGAGTACTGAATAACTTTTCAACTCGGTAAACAAGATGTGACCCCGTGGTTTATTAACATCCACAGCAATGCGCCGTTTTTGTTTAATGACTCGATGAACTTGTCTAACGGCTTGTTGACCATTTCGTTTAGGTCTAAAACCAAAACTATTGTCTGAAAAGGTTGGTTGCATGTCAGCACGCTGTGCAAAATAATATCGTAATACTTCATTGACGAGCGTCTTTTCTTGCCGTATTCTTTTAATGAAAATATACGGCAAGAGGTTCGAGCTATGCAGACTAAATTAACACTTAGGTTGGAAAAAACACTGATTCAGCAAGCAAAACGACACGCAAAACAACATGATAAATCTCTATCTCAGGTGGTGTCCGATTATTTCCAAATATTGACACGAAAAGTCGAAGAAGCGGAAGCGCCGCCTATTACACGATCACTAATCGGTGTTTTAGAAGGTGGCCGCATTGAGGTGGATGATTATAAAAAGCACTTAGAGGAAAAATACCTTTGAGAGTTTTATTCGATACAAACATTATTCTCGATGTGTTGCTGAATAGAAAAAAATTTGTTGAACTTTCAGCAAAGCTTGTTGGGATGGTTGAAAGCCACCATATTGATGGTTATTTATGCGCAACCACAATTACCACTTTAGATTATCTTATATCGAAAGCTATGAATAAAAAGCAGGCAAAGGTAGAGGTAAAAAAATTGCTGACTATCTTCAAAATTGCTGAAGTTAACTCGAAAGTTCTAGAGCTATCGGCGAACTCAAAATTTGGTGATTTCGAAGATGCTGTACAATATTATTCTGGAAAATGTTGTGACATGAGTGGTCTCGTGACTAGAAATATAAAAGACTATAAGAATGCCAGCCTACCTATCTATACACCCGAAGAGTTGTGGGGAATCGTTACAGTGAGTCAGAATGACAAGGCGTTAGCTGTCTGCGAATCAAAAGAATAATTTACAAGCACTAAATTTTACACCCGACTCGTACAAAAGTGGTTAAAAGGTTGGAGGTGTGGTTTAAATTGTTGGCGCCCATACAAAAATATTCTAGAGAGCTGGTTGTTGATTGTCATTAGCACAAACCAATGATTTATTCAGAGTTGTGACACAAAAGTCACAAACTCATTGCAATGGGCTTTGAGTTCATCTACTTGCTTGAATGGATGTTGTTGGCTGTAAATCACCAGTGCGGTTTTGGCATCAATCAAATTAAGCACCCGTGAATTAACCGGGCTCAAGCGCAGCTTTTGTTTTTGGTTCGAAACTTCGCCGGTATTGGAATTAATCAACATATCGGCAGTTCTGAAATATATGTCACGCTCTTGACTCATGGTACACAGTTTAGCACTTGAGAGGCAGCAATTGATCCGCACTCAGGCATCGCTCAGGCCAAACTCAGGTATTACTCAGGTGTTACTCAGGTGATAAGTGGAGAAACTGAGTAAAATAGAACACAAGCTATATCAATTGACAATAAACAGGACAATCAACATGAATAGAATCAAGAAATTCTTATTATATCTATTCGGCTTCGCCGCTTTGTTACTGATCATCACTGTGGTGATCAATTTACCCGCCTTTGATGAAGAGTTGTTACCCGAAGTGGCTGCGATCAAAAATATACAAGCTGAGCCGTTTGCTAGGGATAACGCCTACCTAGCCTTGTTGGCCATTAATGGGCCTTCAGGTAAAACATTACAACAAGCCACTGAAGAAGTTCGATCATTTTTGAATCAAAAGATTGCAGAGACTGGCGTCGACTATTTAAGCGGT